>JACQWN010000307.1 GCA_016209245.1 Bacteroidia bacterium | reverse complement strand
TAACAGCACTGTTACTCCAGTAATAAGCAATTGGAAGTTCATCGCCGGTAACAGTAATATCAATAGCGCCTGTAGAATCGCCGCAGTAAGCATCATTTATGGTAAATGAAACAAAACCAAGTGTTCCGGTGCTGTTCAGTACGGTATCTGCTCCGGTTATCTGGCATCCGCTTGCATCGGTAATATTAATTACATAAATGCCTTGTGTAAGCCCGGAAATATCCTGAGTGGTTGCCCCGTTATTCCAAGCATACTGATACGGTGTGTTTCCACCTGATACGGTTATATTAATAGAACCGGTTCCGGCATCACAATAATCATCAATAGTGCTGATGGAATTAATAGCAAAATTTCCGGTATTGTTGATTATTGTCACGGAAGTACCTGCAGTACATCCATTAGCATCGGTAATTACCACCGAATATGTGCCCTCGTCCAATCCTGTCAGATTATTGGTGCTTGGCGGGTCGAAAATGCATGACACCTGTCCGTTGTACACAGAACCTGCTGCCGGATTAGGCCCATCACTAAAAATAACTGTACCGCCTGAATTAATAAGCGAATATTCGTTTTCTTCCTCCCATGCACCGGGCGTATAAACGAGTTCAACCTGGTCACCTGTACATACAGGAAGATATTCAGTTGACCCTGCTCCAATTGCATAAAATTGTCCAAGTAAATTACCATTTATGTAAACTTCAAGATACCCGCCGTTCCAACTGTCACCAAAATAATCGATCATTTCGAGCGTGTAGCTGCAGCAAGGTGAACCACCTGCCTGCGTCCAGTCATATTGATATGGAGGTGTACCCCCGCCGGCTATTATTTCAATTTCTCCCTGGGAATTTCCGCAAATTTCATCTGTAATATTGACAGAAGTGATAGCAACATTACCGGACGATTCAACAGTGAAAGTCTGGCTAAGATAACATCTTGCCGAATCCTGCAGGTAAATTGTATAATTTCCTTCGGATAAACCGGTTAAATCCTCAGTGGTAGCGCCATTGCTCCAGGTAAACGAATAGGGTAGCGTACCTCCGTTCACGGTCAGATCTATAGAACCGGCTGATTGTCCACAAAGCGCTGCAGTTATGTTTTCCGAAACCGTAAGATTGCCCGCATCGTTTTGAACAACTGCCGAGTAATGTAATTCACATCCTGAATTATCGGTCGCAGTGCAGGAATAGACGCCCGCTGATAAACCTGCCAGATCCTGGGTGACAGAACCGTTATTCCAGATATATGCGACAGGTATTGCACCTCCTGATAATGTGACATTGACAGCGCCATTAATATTGCCGCAGGTCTCACCGCTTGTGCTGATTGAGGTTATGGTAAAATTCCCCGGATTGTTATTTACGGTTATGAGCCCTGTCTGAACGCTGCATCCGTTTGCATCATCAATGGTAAGGAAATAATCGCCGGAAGAAAGACCTGAAATACCTAAGGTAGTTGCACCGGTACTCCAGCTATAAGCATAAGGGGTTGTGCCTCCTGAAACCGTTAATGTTATGCTCCCGTTATTGTTTCCGCATACTTCATCATTTATCATAATATTGGAAAACTGCAGTGTACCTGATGTTTGTTCTACAGTGTAAACGTTTGTTGCACTGCAATTATCTGCATCGGTCACAGTTACCGAATAAACACCGGAATTAAGTCCGGAAATATTCTGTGTAACGACGGAATCCGACCATAAATAAGTGACAGGATTTAAACCGCCCGCGATAGTAATATTAATTGCTCCATTGCTGTTGCTGCAAATTTCATCAGTAACCACAGCGGATGAAATAGTCAATGACCCGGAAGAATTATTAATTGTAATATTTCCGGTGCTGACAATACATCCAGTAGTATCTGTAACGGTGCATGAATAATTTCCGGCAGGTAAGTTATTCATATCTTCGGTTAACGAACTATCATTCCACAAGTAAGCATAAGGAAAACTTCCTCCACTCACGGAGATATTTATGGAACCGTTTCCATTGCTGCAGATTTCATTGCTTAACGACTGAATTTCGACAAGAAGGTCGCCTGATTGATTATTAAGCTGTGTTGTTCCGTTCACCATACAGCCCTGTGAATCCTGAATTGTTACCGTATAAATTCCGGCGTGCAACAACGTCAAATCTTCCGTCACCGAACCGTTGGACCATGCATAAGAAACCGGTTCCGTTGCTCCGCTGAGAATCAGATTTATGCTACCGTTGCCATTGCCGCAGATTTCATCAAGCACGACAAGATTTTCAATATTCATTGAACCCGGTTCGTTAAATATGTTTGCATTTACTGTAAATGCACATCCTGTCGAATCGGTGACGGAGCATGTATAAGCGCCTGCTGATAAATTGTAAAGATTCTGTGAAACGGATCCCGTATTCCAATGGAAAAAATAGGGTTGTGTGCCACCGCTTATATTTAACTGGATAGCGCCTGCTCCGTTTGAACATATTTCGCTTATTGTTATGATATTATTTAATGTTAAAGTTCCGGGTGTATTAATCACTTGTAGTTGTCCTGTAGTAATGGAACAACCGTTATTATCCGTAACAGATCCTGAGTAGATTCCGGCGTTGAGATTATACAGGTTTTGAGTAGTGGCGCCGGTTGACCATAAATAGGCATAAGGGACGGATCCTCCATTGGCGAGGATTTTTATTTCACCGTTAGAATTACCGCATATTTCATTTTTAATATTAATATAAACAAATGCCAGTGAACCTGAATTATCATTGACATTATAAGTCGGTGTTATAAGCGCACAATCCGTAGCATCGGTAATAGTGCAGGTATAGGAACCGGCCGGTAAATTTATCAGATCCTGTGTGGTTGCGCCGTTCGACCAGAGATAGGTGACAGGAAAGACACCACCGGAAACCGAAATGTCAATGGAGCCGTTCGATTGTCCGCAAACAGCATCCATAGCGTTACCATAAGTCAGTTGAAGTGTTCCTGAATTGTTATTTATTTCAAAAGATTCATGTATTGCACAGGTATTCGCATCGGTAAGCGTCAGTTCATAAATGCCGGTATGAAGTCCTGTAATATCCTGTGTAGTAGCGCCGGTTGACCAAAGATAGGTATAAGGCAGCGCCCCTCCGGAAGGCGTGATGGCTATTTCTCCGTTGCCATTGCCACAAAATTCGTCATTAACCACGCTTGAAGTGATTGCAAGGGTTCCTGTAAGGTTGCTGACTGTAAAATTCTGTACTATGCTGCAACCTTCTACATCAGTGACCGTAACTTCATAAAAGCCTTGGCTCAGCCCAGTAAGGTCTTCATTGAAAGAGCCTGTGTTCCACGATGATGTATAAGGAAGGTGTGTAGTGTAAATATCTAATAAAATGCTTCCTCCCGCATTGCCGCATATTTCATCGGTCACGCTTGAATTGGTTATGGCAAGGTCGCAGTCGGGGATACAATTTCCAACGATGTTAATGACGCTGAAAGAAGCGGTTTTTATGCAGGAATTTGCATCGGAAACCGTAACAAGATAAGTTCCCTGCTGCAATCCGGTAATATCCTGTGTTATAGCGCTGTTTGACCATATATAAGAATAGAGAGGAATTCCGCCAAAAATGGAAATATCTATTGCTCCATCCATATTCCCGCAGGTTTCGTTAGTAACCGAGCCTGTGATAATTATTTCGCCGGCTGCAAGAATTTCGTATGTTGCTGCGGTGATGCATCCTGCTGCATCGGTGACCTGAATACTGTAATTACCCGGTGAAAGCATATTGATGTCTTCTGTAGTCAACCCGTTCGACCATAGAAAAGCATAAGGAGGGGTACCTCCGGTAACAGTGAGGTCAATGCTTCCATCGTTTGACACCGGACAACTTTCATGTAAAACTGTTGAAGTAGCTGTTGCAGAGCTGCTATTGGGCAGGCTTATTGTCTGAATGTATGCGCAATCCGAACTATCTGTTACGGTCACGTAAATAATTCCTGCCGGGACATTGTTGATATCCTCAGTTGTGGCACCGTTGCTCCACAAATAAGTAAACGGTGGATTCCCTCCGGTTACGGTGAGGTTGACAGCGCCGTTATTTAATCCGCATGACGGTAGTGTCGAGGTATATGTTATTACAGGTTCGGCAGGTTGAGAAAGAGTAACGATGGAATCGGGACGATCGGCGGCAATGCTTATGCTCCAGTTGAAAATATAACCGTTGTTGTTAGGAATTTCATCGGTCACGATAATAGTCCATGGACCATTCAAAGGTGTGCCTATCAAATCTGAAAGCGGTTCATAAGATTGATAGGATCCGGCAGGCAGGTATTTATCGGTCTGAGTTGAACCGTCTTGCGACAAGTAGGTATATGTATAATTATGTGATTCGGCAACCATGGTACCAAAAGAGGGATTGGTAGTAAAGCAATATTGATACCCTATTCCCGGCGTCAGAATTTCGCTTTGAGTGTCGTTGGGACCGGTTGCTACCGGTTCACCAAGATTAGTAGTTGAACCGCCCGGCTGCTGTTTCAGAGTGATAAGTGTCCCATTTGGTGCTTGTAACTGTATCAAAAGATCTCCCATGAATGAATGTTCCATTTCGAGACAAATTGACTGGAGCTGGTTAATATCGGACAGTGTCTGGCCTGATGGCAATCCGGAAATATTAATGGTAGTTGAATACGAAACACCGTTTCCATCCGGCAAAAAGGTGGTATCGGCATCAAAAATAGCTCCTGCCACAATGTCTTCCGCCCAACATCCATAAGCATCTAAAATTTGAATCTGATAGGTGCCTGTCGAAAGCCCGGTAATGGGGTATGATGTATAGGTTGTACTTAAGCCGGTAGCTGAATCCACTAAGATAATGGAGTATGGAGATGTCCCGCCGTTAATATTGAAGTCAATTTGCCCGTCACCGCTTTCAAAGCACGACAAATCGGACGGTACGGATTCAAATTCGAGCATCTGATAATCCTGAATGTACATGATTACAGTATCATAACCCTGGCAGGGAACAGGTTCAAAATAAAGCTCGACACTTTCCTGTCCTTCCGCAATACCGTCGGTATGTGCGTCAATGATTATGGTTGCAGAAGTCTGACCTGCCGGAATTACCAGCATGGTGTCAATATGCGTGTAGTCTAATCCGTTCACCGCCATACCGCCGATGCTATAATGGATGTACGTATTAGTGGTCTGAACGGTGTCGAGGCTGAACGTGAAGCTGGCGTTAATACAACCTTCAAGCGCGATATTATTTTCGCTGTAAGTATTTGTTGAGGCGGAAACTGTTCCCTGGATAAGGGAGTTTTCCTCAAGAAAAACGGCCGTATTAAAAATTGCGTCGCTGGCATCGGCAACGATCAGCTTCAGAGTATAGGTTTCGCATGGAATAAGTCCTTGTTTTTTAGCGATAAGGGATGTGGTGAACCCGTCAAATTCAATATTTGTGGAACCTGTCTCGTTATTTTGGTAATATTGCCAGTAGCTGTCCAAATTGATATTATTAATAGTAACAGGGACATTGGTATTAGGGACAACAGCGAGATTTTCCTCTCCGATAATTCCCGGCCCTGAAATAAAAAATCCAAAGACATCATTAAAAGGGGAACCTACGTACTCATTATATTCTTCCGAAGCAAAAACGTATCGGAATTCAATCCTGTCGGATTGCACTGTGAAGTCGAATTTGAGCTCGACGGCATCGTAGGTTGGAACACCTGCCAATGAATCGAGCAGCGGGTGTCCCGGTTCGCCATTATCCGTGCTGGTGCTGGATGATGAGTTAGGTCCGGGGCAATCGAAAACGGAACCCGAGGTAAGCACTACACCGGTACTTAAGGGAAAACCCGTACCGGTAAATTGAAATGTACCGTATTGCACTGCCGCACCGGTCACAGAAGCATTGGTCACAGAGATATTTGAACCGGCGAGGTTATTCCCCAGTTGCTGAGCATTAAAACCGTTCTGAACGGTCAATTGTGGCCAGGCATACAGGGACATAAAGATAAAAACCGCTAAAATAGATATTGTCTTCATAAAATTAAGAATTTTAATGTAAAATAAAACATAAATTATTGATTTTCCAAATAAATATATTGAACACGGGAACATATTGAGCTTTTATTATTCCACCGAAGTACGAATCTTTTACGAACCTACTAAGTACGAACGCCTTCGTAGTTCGTAAGTTCGTATTTTTTTTCGTACTTCGATGGGGTCAATAACTGAATGATAATTTATAACCGTATTGAGTATAGATAAAATTTTTTTCAGATATAAACAGTCTAAAAAAGCAATAAAATAGTTTTTTTGTATATATTTACATTTTAAATCAAAAACAATGAAATACAATATCATAAATTCCAAATCCGGAATTTTTATAAAAAATATCTGCTTTATTTTATTATTAATAATAAGCAGAATAATTTGCTCCGGACAAACTTATGAATCAATTGTTGATACGAATAAATTGTGGAGTACGGTTTGTGGATGTATGCCTGAAACCGCACATTCATATTATATTAAAATAACCACCGATACTATAATTTATGATTACACATACAAAAAAGTAATGTGGTCAAATGACCCATTGCAAATAATTTGGAAAAATATTGGTTTTATTCGCGAGGATACATCGAAGAAAGTTTATTTTATGGATACATTAGATAACGTGGGATTAATTTATGATTTCGAAGTAAATATTAATGACACTATAAATTTTTATAATCCTTGGAATTCTTTTAATTTTCCGGTAAAAATTGATAGCATTTATACGACTTTGATAAATGGGTATCCAAGAAATGCAATTGATGTACTAGGTTTGGATTCTTTGTTTTATGGGGGTTATGAAACATGGATAGAAGGAATAGGAAGTAAAAAAGGAATTATTGAATGCGGTCAGGGCTTAAATATCGCAGTTGGATGGGATTGTGTTTTATTATGTTTTTATGAAAATAATTCATTAGTATATCAGGATCCATTTTTCTATCCCTTTGCCGGAAGTTGTTATTATTCACCTCAAAACAATACAAACTATAGAAAAGAAAAAATTATCAAATTAGAAATTTACCCAAATCCGGCAAATAATAAACTCTATATACAAGGAAATATCAAATCAGACAATTTATATTTAGAAATTTATAATCCTTTCGGACAATTGATTAAAAAATTTAGAGTTACGAGCAATGAATTTATTAATTTGGATGCGGGTTTTACAAGTGGCTTATATTTTTGTATCTTAAAAGATGAATTTAATGTTTTGGACAGAACGAAATTAATAATTAATGAGAATTAATCCTAAAATGCATTCTGTACAACGTGATTTATTGCATTATGAATGTCTTCACGATAATTCCTTCATTAGCTCTATTTTTCCGGCTTGCAACCCTTCAATTATGACAGTACCTCTTGTCGGATTCGGATAAATTTTAAGCTCCGTGTTATTTTTTGTCGAATAAATATAAACAGGTATTCCATTATCATCAAGATTTGAGAATGATTGAGCATACGGCCCGCCCTGGGCTTTTAAGTCGCCTGATGAAAAACAGGAATCATTCTTTAAAACACCGATACGGTAATACAACTGCCCCATTGAAGGAGTCCAGTCGGTGTACGACGTAAGATTATTTGGTATGGAATCAATAAGCTGCCAGCCGGTTTGATTGGTATGCCGGTAAATCAGGTAAGTGCCAAACGGGAAGCCTTCGTAATGATCCCATATCAGGTTATACGATTGACCGATACCTTCGTTTATTGTCAGGTGCATAGTCTTATGATGAGTGCTTAACGGCGATTCATTGTTGCATTCGTCAACTGCAGATATTTTATAACGGTAAGCTCTGACTTTTGGATATGATTGCTCATCTATGTACTCGCTAAGATTATTGCCGGGAATCGTGGCTATTATATAGTAGAGACCTGCAATATTGCTTTCCCTGTATATATTGTAATGAGCAATGCCTGCCTCCTGAATTTTTTCCCAGATAATGAGATTCTTTCCGGTTACACTGTCAACAGTGACCAGGCATAAAGGCTGGTATTCGGGTAGCGCTGAAAAAATTGAATCACTAAAAACGCCTTGACAACCTGCAATATCGGTAACTGTAAGACAGTAAACACCTGGATATAACCCGGTAATATCTTCTGTTGACATACCGTTTGACCATAAAAACGAAGAGTACGGAGGTATCCCCCCGGAAACTGTAATATAGATAGCGCCGTCGCTGCCGTTGCATCCTGCATGGATTATTGAATCGGCGGTAATTTGCGGACCTTCCGTGCTGCTAATGTTTATGCCTGTTGATTTTACTTTGGTACAGCCATTTGTGTCGGTTACCGTAAGAGTGTATGAACCGGCAGCAAGGCCACTGAGCATAGCCAAAGTTGCGCCGGTTGACCATGATATGGAATACGGAGAAACACCACCCGAAATTATCACCGAAGCCGTACCATTGGCTAAGCCGCAGGTTGCATCGGTTGTTGTAACAGTGAGTACAATATTCTCGGGCTGTCCGATAATAAAGCTTTCAACCGCCTGGCAGTCGTTATCGTCGGTAACAATTAAATCATAAGTTCCGGCGACAAGAGCGGAAATATCCTGCGTAGTTGAGCCGTTAGACCAGTTATAGGTATATGGCGGTGTACCAGATATAACACCGATATCTATTGACCCGTTGTTGCCATTGTAACATGCGACATTCGCAGTGATGACGTTAATTGCCGGTCCATCACTTTCGTCAACAGTCGCATACGAAAATGTTGAACAACCATTGACATCTGTAACAGTGACTAAATATATTCCTCCTGCAAGGCTGTCAATTATGCTGTCAATGCTTCCGTTGTTCCATTGAAAGGCATAAGGTGGTGTGCCGCCTGTTGCTATGGCAGAAGCATATCCGGTTGAATCGCCGCAGGTTGATTCTCCGGCTGAAACAACGATAATAACAGGAGACGGTTCTGTAATAATAACCGATGCAACGGCGGTACATAGCGCTGCATCGGTGACGGTTACGGTGTATATACCGGCAGAGACGCCCGGATTAGTAGAGACGCCCAAATTGGACGTCTCTACTAATCCGTTATTCCATAAATAAATATATGGGGATGTGCCGCCTGTAACCGTAACCATAGCAGAGCCGTCGTTGCCTCCATAGCAGGATACATTAACAGCGGTTATCGTTGCCGATATTTCGCATGATGGCAGCAAAGGTTGGTGAAAGCCCTGCGAAAGCGTATAATTTGCGCCGGTATAGGTTTTTATGGCGGGTTCGCCAAGTGTAAAGCAAAGTTTCCATGAAGGGCTTGTAAAATCGCTTCCGGATGAGGAAACTACTTTTTGGGCTTTTCCTGTTGTACAGATTAATAAGAACGCTACGATAATAATAACTATTTTTTTCATTTTGATATATTTTAAATTTTATCTATTTTTGCAATAACTTTAAACTTTATCTCAAAAAATTATGGAAACAGTATTTTATCTAAAACCAAGCGACCTGAACATAAATTTTCTGCAAACCATCAAATCATTGTTTGAAAATAAGGACATTGTCATTTCTGTTAAAGACGATATGGACGAAACAGAATATCTATTAAAAGAGCCAGCCAACAAGAAAAAACTATTACAATCAGTTAAAAATATTGAGAATAATAAAAATCTTATTCGTTTTACGCCTGATGAATTTGAAAAACTAAACAAAAAATTATTACAGGAATGAGGGAGATTGTGTTTGAACCTCGAGGTTTTAATGAATACAACGATTGGGCAATTTCGGATAAGAAGGTTTTTAAGAAAATAATAGATTTGATTAATAACATTTCCAGAACTCCATTTGAAGGAATTGGTAAACCTGAACCGTTGAAGCATGAGCTTGCCGGTTATTGGTCGCGCAGAATTGACGAAAAACACCGCCTTGTTTATAAAGTTACCGGTACATCTGTTATTGTTGCTGCTTGTAAGTATCATTATTGATATTCTTCTATATTTTTTTTATCCTATTTTATTACTTCACTATTGTTACTCATGAATACGTTTTTATAATTTTTCATTCTCAAAACTCAAATCCTTTTATTTTGTTTTCTTAACGCTGTCAGGAGCTTCGCATAGTTCGACAACGTTCACTACAAGCGCTGACAGGTTAATAAGTCCCAAATTCCAAGTCCCAAATTCCAAGTCCCAAGTCCCAAGTCCCAAGTCTCAAGTCCCAAGTCTCAAATCCCAAGTCTCAAATTCCAAGTCTCAAGTCTCAAATCCCAAATCCCAAATCCATTTACGGACATATTATCAGCGTTGCCACAACCTGCTCACTGTCTTAACCTATTATCTTGAAATAAGCAGTGTCAGGCGACTTTGAATTAATATACACTTCCTGATGTTCGGCAAAACGCTATTTTAATAGCACAAAATCATTTTAAATCAAGGATTGATTTAATTGCAACATCAACTTTGTCCATTGTACTGGCGCTTAAATTGTTTTACCTGTCCTTTCGCCAATACTTCCTCGTAATCTTCCAATTGTTCTAAATAGTCGCCGATATCTGAAAGACCCGCTTCCTGATAATTTTCATTATCCATTATAATAACTTTGACCCTGATCGGCTTTTTCGGCATAACAAAATCTTTTAAGATAATCCGCCCATCCGAATTAATCAAACCTTCGATTGCTTGTAACATAAACGCCTCCTTTGTAATATTTTTTATGATTAATGACAAAAGTACTTAATTTTTATTAGAAATTAATTTTTCAATACAAATTGCTTTTTTCCATTATGCTATTTTTTTTATCATTACACTTATAAAATTCACTGCCTTGTTATAGCCCCTTTTTAAGGGGTTGGGGTTGAAAATATAATTTTGCATCCTTCGCCTTTAGCAAGGGGTAGTTCATATTTACGGACACGCCACCGCCGTAGTTACCAAACCCCCGCCATTGGCAACTGTTACCCTGTAGCACGTGCCATCAGGTGAACGAATAATTACACCATTACCAATTGAACCAACATATACATCACCGCCTTGAATTTGCAAATTGAATTTGGACTTGTAATCCCGATGCCGATGTTGTCCGATTTTACTTTATTACCGTGTGCCGTTATTGCAGTATTATGCTTCTATAAACTTATCTAAATCAATTTCGGCTTGCTTTAAAATACTTTTCAATGTTTTAAGTTTTAATATTTTTTTTCCATGAACCGGTACAGTTATTCTTACTGTCCATTTATCAGAATGCCATTTATGTAAATAAACATGACTACCACTTTTGTCAAAAACCTCAAAACCCAGTCTTTGTAATTTTTTGACAGTATCGTTCCCCGAAATTCTTGGAAGTTTAGACATTTACTGCCACTTTTAATATTTCGGAACCTTTTACCTGACCAATTAATATTTCTTCTTCTTTTTTTATGGCTCGTAAATATAAAATGATTGCATCTTTTATATTTACCAATGCTTCTTCCCTTGAATCGCCTTCAGAGATACACCCTTTTAAGATTGGACAGAAAACTGTATATCCGCCTTCTTCAGCCGGTTCTAAAATAACTTCTAATTCCATAATTTATAAATTTGTAATGATTTTCTGCAAATATACAAAAAAAGTCCCGCATTTTTTCGTTTTTAAGTCCCGTATTTTTGACAAAACGACATTTTTTGATAAAATATCGGGACTTTTTAAAGGTATTTTTCCCATTTAGTGAACTACTTTTAATATATCGCCAGTTCTATAGAAAGCCCCTACTGTAAGCCCAGCGGCTATCGCTGCCGCATTATCAGCATATTCCGGAAGTCCAACAACTTGTAATTTGCTTGTTGGCATCGTCGTCCCGATGCCGACGTTGCCGTTACTGTCAATAACCATTTTCCTTGTTGCTGAACCTCCAGTATAAAATGCTAACTGAGCTTCAGATTCAAACCCAATATCACTTGTAGAATTTCCTTCTATGCTACCACTTGCACCAATAATTCCCCTAGCTGTTGCCCCATCAAAAAAATCTAATGATCCTCCGCCACTAGTTCCACCGGTAATTCTCAACAGTCGAGACGCTGTAGTACTAGAGAGATGTAAAAGGGTCCCCGGCGCCGTCGTCCCGATGCCGACGTTGCCGCCTTGTTTTACAGTGACTCTTACGTCAGTACCATCGTAGATGTAAAAGTCACCACCAGTATTCTGAATCCATCCCGTGCTACCACTCTTAACAAGTTCTATCCAGTTCCCACCCGAGTTTATTCTTGCGTTTACTTCGCCTGATGCTTTATACAGTTCCATCTCAGCCCCCGGAGCCGTCGTCCCGATGCCGACATTGCCGCCTGTATTGAAATATGTATCTCCTCCTCTTACAGCATTAGCAGCTATATTTACTTTAGCATTTCCACCATCAAACAACTGAAGATATCCGTCATTTTGCCCTGTTCCTGTCGGAGCGACTCTGAATATTTCTTGATAAATTCCCATTCCAAATTGTTTTGTAAAAATATCTATACCTCCCGTTGGTATCGTATCTCCATCAGATCCATAAATTGTAATCTTTTTGTCAGGGTTTGTTGTCCCGATGCCGACGTTGCCGGCATTATAAAACAAATCATTCCCGTTTTTCTTCCAAAGCATTGTATCAGTTTCAGTAAAACTTGTCAAATACCCGGCTGTTGCGTGATTGCCCCAAGCATAAGCAGTATTCCAGTTTGAAATATTTGTACCGGTAATGCCATTTGCAGCATGAGAAGTGTTCATTGCATCAGTGATTCCATACCCTGCGAGGGTTATTGGTTTTTCGGTTAAACTTGTCCATGTGCCGTCAAACAATGTTGGCTTATTTAAAAGGTCGTTATAGCTTCCGCTGGTAGCAATTGTTGCAAATGCGGGCTTACCTGTGAGGCTGCTCCATGTTCCATCAAACAATGACGGCGTATTCGTTAAGCTATTGTAGTTTCCATCAAACAGTGTTGGCTTGTTTGTAAGGTCATTATAATTTCCGCTAAACCCTGCAGGCAGCTTTACATAACCGCCATTGCTCAAATAAATCGTATCGTTGCTTATACTCAATATTTGAATTTCATTTGTAACAGAGCCGTCAACTTCTGTGAAACCGGTAATGTAACCTGCGTCGTTTGTTAACTGGCTTACATTTGCAGGTATGGTCGGGGTGTTGGTTAAATTGTTGTAATCACCGTTGAAATCATTTGCCGCATTGGTATCCCAACCGGTAAAATCGGGTTTATTTGTCAGGTCATTGTAATTTCCGCTGAAACCTGCAGGCAGCTGCCGTCCACTTCTGTGAAACCTGAAATATAACCGGCATCATTTGTTAACTGGCTTATGTTTGCAGGTATAGTCGGGGTGTTGGTTAAATTGTTGTAATCGCCGTTGAAATCATTTGCCGCATTGGTATCCCAACCGGTAAAATCGGGTTTATTTGTCAGGTCATTGTAATTACCGCTGAAACCGGCAGGGAGTTTTGCAAAGCCTCCGTTTGTCAGGTAAATGGTATCGTTGGAGATACTCAGAAGCTGCAGTTCGTTTGTAACGCTGCCATCAATCTCAGAAGTCAGGTAGTTTTGCAAATCGCTTATCTGGCTTTCGGTAATGCTGATGCCTGTGGTTTTGTCCCATGCAGTAAATACAGGGTCGCTTTCGGTAATCGTTCCTGTAACATTTTCCGCAGTTTTCGCATGCAAAGAGTATGGAACGGAAAGCAGTTGCGAGGTTCCCATAAATTCGTAGTTTGAGCCGCCTGTGCCGTCCATTTCAACTTTCAGAAAATAAATATCGGCGCCCCAGTCAATAGCAGAAAAAGTGCCTGAAATAACAGCGCCATTGCCTACTACAAGGTCAAACACGCCGTAATCGTTTGAAGTTGCAGCATGGGTTTCGGAATAAACCACGACGCCGATTGCGCTGCCCTGCAATATGCTCATGCGCAGACTAATGGCTTGGTTAAGAAGAATCGTGCCGGTGCTATTCCGGGCTACGCCCTGGTAATTGATTAACTGTGGCGTCTGCCCTAATCCAATAAATGCAAAATTCAAAAAGAAAATTGCAAAGGTCAAAATGAACAGAAAAAATTTTGGTTTCATATTACAAATTTTAAAAGGTTTACCCCGTTGGATATTTATTTTCATTTTCACCCCATAGTTCAACAGGACTATCCTACGGGGTTAATATTTTAGGATTTCAGGTCATATTTGTTTTATAATTTTTCGATTTCTTCTATTGCTAACCCGGTAATTTTTGCAATTGTTTCTATATCGAATCCATCTGCTTTTGCATTTTTTGCAATTTCAATTTGCGTTTCTCTTTTCGCAAATTTAATATAAATTTCCCTAGCTATTCTTCGGGATTCATCAATTTTTGCATTATTACGTTCTTCGGGTGTAATTTGAGCTTCATCAATTATTTCAGCGACTTTTTTAATTGCAGCTTTATTTGTATTGATATTCGGATGCTCGGGATTGTGAATTGATTCGTGTATTAATTGCAGCCAGTCTTTTATGGATGGCGGTGTTTCCGGGTCCTGATAATTTGGATTTAAGAAAACCAATTTATGTCCGAATAAATCGCGAATTTGTCCTTTGAGGTTTTTCGGATTAAGTTCAGTAATAAGAACATCATCTTTTACAGGTAAGCCTTGTTTATTAATTATATAAGGAGCAGTGATTAAAACTATCGTATAAACAGTTTTTTCGATTTTATAACTTTTGTGGCTTTTTTGTAATTCTATAATTGCCGCCAAAAAATAATCTAAAAATCTATCAAAATTATAATCATAATCCATTCTTTGGATTTCGACAATTATACGATTATCTGTTGATTCTGCAAAAATATCGAATTTTATATCTATCAGACCTACAGGAACTACAAATTTTTTCTCTGTTTCAATTTTGCCGACTTTAAAGTCAATATCTAAAATGTCTTTTACAAATTGAACGAATACATCTTTGTCTGTAAAAGCCTTTTTAAAAATGGTTTCGTTATCTAATGGAGCTAACATAATTTTTTTAATTTTAGCAAAGTTACAATTATTTTTGGAATAATCTGCAATTCATTTTTATTTGTTTTCTCAAATTATTTATTATTTCATCAGTCAGATTTGTCATTTTCAAAATTATTTCATTTGAAAAGCCCACTTTTATTCCATTTATGGTTGTTTGTATTATCCCTTTTTCCATTCCATCATATCTTCCCTCATTTTTTAAAGCATCTTCAAATCGTTTTACTTGTTCCCAAAAGTCATCATGGTCTTGAATATAAGTGTAATCGTCTTCTTTAAGAACTTCTTTATTAATGCTAAAAATATTCTCCTTTTCTAACTCTTTCACGCCATATTTCATCGTCAAGTTTTTGACCTTCATCAACGAGCTGTGTACTGCAATCGCTTTTTTTTAATAAAATATAAGTTCCTGAATCAGGGTCGGTCATATCTAAAGCCCATAAATAATACATTTTTTCATCTTTTGTTACTAAAAAGTAATTACCACAAAATCGTGTCTTTTTTGATATATATCCTATAGGACTTCGCCATACAGCTCCAAAATCTTTTATAAATTTTCTTTTCATAATAATTCATTTTTCTTTTGAATTTTCTATTTCGTTTTTTGTTAATCCGGTAGCTTTCATAATGATTACAAATTGCTCATCTATTTTGCATCGAAAGTCAAATTCTACGGCTGTCGCGTCATCCGTAATTTTGTGGTGTATTGTAAATAATTCGATAGTTTCTATTTGAACATCGAAAAAATCCTCTAAAAAGCGCTTTGCAATTTTTTCATTTCCAAACACTTTTTTAAAATATCTGTCGTAATTTAATGGGGCTAAGTACATTTAATATATGTTTACAATTTGCAAATATAAACATTACCCGTAATAAAGCGCTATTGTAAAAAAGTTTTTGTCTACATAGGATTATTATGAAAAATAAATTCACTAATTTTTGTTTACTATTGGTAAACCGTATATCTTTGTCCGATGTTTAATATTATTGCCCGAAAGACACTTACAAATTATTGTAAGCTATACCCTGATGCCAAAAGTTCATTGGAAAAGTGGTATATTGAAATGCATAATTCAGAAATACAAAACTTTAATGAGTTAAAATTAAGATACCCATCCGTAAGCATTGTTGGAGACGACAGAGCTATTTTCAATATTATGGGAAACAAGTATCGCCTTATAGTCAGAATAGTTTTTGAATTCAAGGCAATACAGGTTAAATGGTTCGGAACACATGATGAATATAATAAAATAAACGTGATTACAATAAATTTCAAAAAGCCATGAAAATATCGGTTATCAGATCGGAAACGGAATACGAGAAAGCCTTAGCCCTGGCTGACAGAATGTTTGATAAAAGGGTCAAAAAGGGGACGCCTGATGGCGATGATTTGGAACTATTACTGCTTGTAATAAAAGATTATGAAGACAAGTATTACCCTCTTGCTCCTCCTGATCCTATTGAAGCCATTAAACTGACTATGAACGAAAAAGGATTAAAAAACAAAGATCTTGAGAAATTTATAGGGAGCAAAGGATATGTTTCACAGATATTAAACCGGAAAAAGCCATTGACTATCAATATTATGCGGTCATTGCATAAATATCTCGGAATTCCGGCAGAAATATTACTAGCCTAAATCTGTGAAATCTGCCTTCGACAGACATAGTCAGCTACGGCAGACGACGTCTGTGGCTACTTTACCTTTTCTTTGTGCATAATCCTTTATCTGATCTTCAGCTATTCTTCCAACCCCAAAATAATGTGAACCGGGATGAGCAAAATATAGTCCTGAAACCGAAGCTGCAGGATACATGGCATAATTCCCGGTTAATGTAATCCCTGTATTTTTTTCTGCATCAAGCAGGTTGAACAATGTTTTTCTTTCGGAATGGTCGGGACATGCAGGATACCCGTGAGTAGTCCTTATTCCCTGATATTTTCCTTTTAAGAAATTTTGGCTGTCAAAATATTCATTACGGGCGTAACCCCAATATTTTTTTCGTACAACATAGTGCAACAATTCGGCAAAGGCATCGGCAAGCCGGTCGGCAAGAGCTCTCACCATTATGCTCATGTAATTGTCGTTCAGTTGTTCATATTTTGAAATAAGAGCTTCGATGCCTATACCTGTTGTAACAGCAAAGAGACCAATATAATCGGTAAGCCCGGAATTAACAGGGGCGATAAAATCGGCAAGACAGAGATTGGGCTTTCCATCGGGATGAAGCTCCTGATTTCTTAAAAAATAAAATCTGCCTGTCTCTTTTTTTGTTGATTCGCAATCAAAGACAATAACATCATCACCACCGGCATTAGCGGGAAAGATACCAAAAGCTCCGTTAGCCATAAGCGATTTTTCTTTTATAATTTCATCAAGCAAACGCTTTGCATCGTCAAACAGCTTCTCCGCCTCTTCGCCTTTTTCAGGATGTGCAAGTAAATCGGGAAATATTCCTTTTATTTTCCATACATGAAAAAAAGGCGTCCAGTCAATGAATTTACTTATTTCCTTTAATGAATAATCCGAAAATATTTTAATTCCTGTAAAATCGGGCTTGAAGAGCTGCTCGGGCGACCATGAAATTTTAAATTTGTTCTTTCTTGCCTGTTCAAGTGTAACAATAACTTTTTCCGATTCGGCATGCCTTTCTCTTAATTGCCGGTGCAGATTATTGATTTTGTCAATATATTCATTACGCAGCTCTTTCGACATTAAGCTGTTCAATGCATTAATGCTTTGTGAGGCATCTTTAATATGTATAACAGGTGCATTATAAGCAGGTGCTATTTTTATTGCAGTATGTAACAGCGATGTTGTTGCACCGCCAATCAACAGGGGAATATTCATGCCGGCTTTTTGCATCTCTTTTGCCACTTGCGCCATTTCGTCGAGCGATGGTGAAATTAGCCCGCTTAGTCCAACAATGTCAACATTCTCGTCATTGGCTGCTTTTATTATTTTTTCTGCCGGAACCATTACGCCAAGGTCAATCACTTCATAATTGTTACATGCCATTACAACACCGGCGATATTTTTCCCTATATCGTGAACATCTCCTTTAACGGTTGCAAGAAGAATTTTACCTGCCGATAAGCCTGCGCCGGATTTAATTTTTTCATCCTGAATGAAAGGCAGAAGCCCCGATACCGCCTTTTTCATCACTCTTGCACTGCGGATAACCTGCGGCAGAAACATTTTTCCATTACTAAACAATTCACCTACAGTATTCATTCCTGCCATAAGGGGACCTTCAATAATATCAACCGGGGTGGAGAATTCTTTTAAGGCATCAAGAATATCGGCTTGGATATAGTCGCTTATTCCTTTTATTATTGCATAAGATAAACGTTGTTCAACAGATTTATTGCGCCATTCTTCGGCTTTTTTCTCTTCAGCATTTTCCTTATGCTTGATTGAGCCGGCAAATTCAACCAGCCGTTCAGTTGCATCGGGGCGGCGGTTCAGAATTAAATCTTCAACCCGTTCTTTCAGCGCTTCAGGAATATCGTCATAAACAGGTAATTCACCTGCATTCACAATCGCTATATCTAATCCTGCCTGAATCGCATGGAAAAGAAATACGGAATGCATGGCTTCACGTATAACATCGTTCCCCCGGAATGCAAATGAAAGATTACTGATTCCTCCGCTGATTTTGACATCCGGCAGATTTTCCTTGAGCCACCGGGTAGCTTTGATAAAATTAACAGCATAATTATTATGTTCTTCTATTCCGGTGCCGATTCTAAGAATATTCGGGTCAAATATGATATCTTGCGGAGGAAATTCAATCTTGGTCGTTAATAAATCATAAGCCCGTTTACAGATCTGTATTTTTCTTTCATAAGTAACCGCCTGCCCCTGTTCATCGAAGGCCATGACCACCACGGCAGCGCCATATCTGCGGA
>JACQWN010000327.1 GCA_016209245.1 Bacteroidia bacterium | reverse complement strand
CGTATATTACTTAAATCTGGATCACAATCAATTTGAGGGAAATTACTATAACCTAGTTCAACGGCACGAATTAGAGCATTAATGGCATCTACTTTATTTCCTATTACGGAATAATAACATGCTAAATCATAAACCAATTTAGGATTTGATGGTTCAATAGAAAGTGCCTTTTGAATATTTCTTATAGCAATAATGTAGTCTTGTTTGTTTTTACTTTTTATTGCTATTTCACGAAAGCGTTCTACTGGATTTTTTTCTTTTGATACTAATGCAACAATTAATCCAATAACCGGGCTTAAAAGCAAAGAAATAATTAATGTCCCAAAATAACCGATTTTTTTATTAATTCCAGTACTTGCTATTACCAAGCATGCAATCAGATAGAAAAAGCCATAAATCATATTAGTATTATAAATAATCTTGTTTTCCTTTTATTTACATATATTTTGCATGACGAATGTATAGCCGCCAAATAGCTGTTATATTTTAACATGGCCGAATAGAAAATTTCCTTCGTTAATTTTTAAATTCCTTTCTTAAAGCAAAAATAATCATTTCATTTTAAAGAACCAAATTATCCTATTAAACCAAAATCCGGTTGGATTTAGAATCAAAATATTTTTGCACCAAATTTAAGAAAATTGAAGGGATATCTTTATTTCTAATACCCTTTTTACCGAAACATTCACTTTTGTCCCATTTCTTTAAACCACACTTCCATATTCAAAGAATTATTTACTATCTTTGTACCCTGTGGTAACAGGACATGCTAAACTCAATAAATGGAGCGAATTCTGTTTATCAGCACAACAAAAAGAATTAGCAAAAGACGCAAAATCAATCTGGAGGTTGTAATTTATGAATAATCTTCTAAAGAACAAATTTTATACAGGAAGAGAGAGAATTGAAGAAGAGATTTTAGATTGGTATAGTAAATCTCCATCAGAACGTTTTGTCGAATCTCAAAAACTATGGGAAGTTTTTATATTATTGGGGGGAAATTATGATTCAGAGTATGATACCCAGAGCCCTTTCCACATTTTTAAAACATAGAGTAAATGCCCTGTTGATTGGGGGGCAGGCTTGCATCCTATATGGAGCAGCAGAGTTTAGCCGTGATATTGATATATCAGTTATGATTTCTTCTGAAAATCTTGAAAAATTGAGATTATCTTTAGCTGAACTTGGTGCCGAACGGATTTTTGTACCTGACCTTAGTGTGGATGTATTGATGAGAGGACATGCTTGCCATTTTAGATGTCAGAAGGAAGATTTAAAAGGGATGAGAATTGATATTATTGGAGTAATGCGGGGAGTGGACGCATTTCCTGAGTTATGGAGGCGCCGTCAGGAAATCGATTTGCCTGGTATAGGGAAAATAGCGGTGATAGGACTCAGTGACCTTGTTAAGACAAAAAAAACACAACGCGATAAAGACTGGCCAATGATTAGACGGTTGATTGAGGCAGATATCTATAATGCCCCTGCTAATCCTTCACAGCACAAGGTATACTTCTGGCTTACCGAATGTAGGACACCGGAACTACTGGTATCATTGGCAGCCCAATATACTGATATTGCCTCACAACTGGCAGTAAATCGTCCTTTATTAAATGCTGCTATTGAGGATGATCAAGCATGTATCCAAAAACTTCTACGAGATGAAGAAGATAAAGAAAGAGAACTCGATAGACAGTATTGGACGCCACTTAAGGTTGAACTTGAAACCTGGCGCCATAATATAGTAAAAAAAGAATAAGCTTATAGTGAGCCAGGCATTGCAGTGCGCTGCATTGAACCTGTCGAAATGAGCCAGTCGAATTTTTGACTTTTTAGAGTCGACTCATTTTTAAATTTACAAATTTTATCCCATTGGCAGTACAAATATTATTTTATATCTTTGTAATTTATTTATTAAAAACAATTTCTTATGCGGAAAACAATTATGATACTGCTTATATTGTATGCAGTTGAAGCGACTAACTCGAATGCACAAATTCTTCTGACTTACGACACTATCCATCCAACCTGTGCCGGACTTGCCAACGGCTCAATAGATATGACAATTGTCAGCGATTCAGGTATCGCTTCTATTTCATGGTATTATGATACAATATTTATTTCAAACCAGGAAGACCTTCAAAATCTTGTTGCAGGGAACTATATTGTCGAAGTTATAGATACCACAGGAGATGCGGTTACCGATACAGTTGAGCTAACCGAACCCGCCGTATTAACCCTTTCAATTGCAGGTACTGATGTTACATGCAACGGTTTAGGAAACGGCTCTGCTAATTTGACTGTCTCAGGCGGTACAACGCCATACACTTATGCATGGAACACCTTTGAAACTACTGAAGATATCGCAAACCTCGGCCCAGCATGGTACTATGTAACTGTTACCGATGATAATGGATGTGTTGAGAACGACAGCATTGAGATAACCGAACCTGATTCGCTTACATTATCCATCGCAGGAACAAATACAACCTGCAACGGATTAGCAAACGGTTCTGCCAATATAAGCATTAGCGGAGGCACATCGCCTTATAATTATCTGTGGAACACCGGGGCAAGTACAGACACCCTACAGGGCATCTCTGCCGGGATTTTTTCGGTTACTGTTACCGATACTAATTCCTGCACTATTACCGATACTATTGAAATCACTGAGCTTTACCATATCATAACCATTGATACCATATCCGATGCAGCATGTTATGGTACTCAAGGTACATTTAACATTACTCCACAGGGCGGTCTTGGATTTTATCACGGCTTCTGGAAAAGAAAAATCTGGCATTCCAGCCAAAATCAATGGATAATTGACACTTTATGGGCAGATACAACGGAGACAAATCACGATACTCTTAATTTTTTAACATCGCATATTACCGGATTTTATATTCTTACAATTACCGATACATTCGGTTTATCCTGTGCCGTTACTAAAAATTTCGAGCTTAAACAACCATCTTCCCCTCTCACTATTGAAGAAACTCATGAACATAACATTTGTAAATACGGAAATCAAGGTTGGATCAACGTTATGGCCGACGGAGGAACTTCTCCATATTCTTTTCTATGGTCAACAGGGCAAAATACCTCATATATCAACGGACTTTATGCAGGCAGCTATAATATTATTGTTTCCGATTATCATAATTGCTCAGTTATCAAAACCATTGATATTGAAGACCCTTTTCAACCATTAATAATAATTGCTGATACTCAAAATGTTTCTTGCCGTGATAATTACGACGGATATGTGGTAATTAATGAAACAGAAAACGGGCTTCCGCCATTTACATATCTTTGGTCAACTGGAATTATGGGCAATTCTATTACCAATCTGTTTAAAGGCATTTACTCCGTTACAGTTACTGATGCCAATAGCTGCACGGCTGTTGACACATTCGATATCCAGTTAATTGACCGTGATTGTATCACAATTTATAATGTAATAACCCCTGACGGAAATGGAAAGAATGATACATGGAAAATTGAAAATATCCATTTATATCCCGAATGTGAAGTTACAGTATTTGATCGCTGGGGCAAACTTGTTTTTTCAGACACCGGTTACGATAATACATGGAACGGCACAAGCGATGGAAAAAATTTGAATTGCAGCGATTATTTTTATGTTGTCGAACTTAATAAAGGGACTTATCCGGTTTATACCGGGCCGTTGAAAATTATTAAATAATATTTGTAATGTTAATTGAATTTAGTCAACATTCCTTACTTAAAATCGAAATATTGCAAGAGCATGGTATAAAATTATCTAAAGAAACCGTTGAAGAAATTATCAATTCCCCTGATAAAATCGTTAATGGTGATAAAGGAAGGCTGATTGCTCAAAAAGGATTCGATTTGACGCATGTTATTAGAGTTGTGTATGAAGTACATCAAGATAGTATTAAAATAATAACTATTTACCCAGGAAGGAGATCCCGATATGAAAAAGATTAAATACAGCAAAGATGTTGATGCTCTTCTCATAAGTTTTTCTGATAAAGAAATAGATTATGCGGAAGAGGAAGGATCAATAATTATTCATTTTTCAAAAGATGGCGTTCCTGTTCTGCTTGAAATATTGGATGCAAAAGATTTTATTTTAAATTCTATATCCAGTTTGATTAAGGAAACCGAAATAGCATTACCTTAAAAATAATTTGATAAAAATATGAAAAAAGTAATAATTAATTTGATAACATGTATTGTTTGTGTTATGTCGGTAAAGGCACAACAAATAAACAACTCCGGTTTTTACCATCTTGACCGTTATACATATAACCCAGCCGGTGCAGGCACTAAACCGTATTTATTTTTATCCGGCTCCTATTGTAAGTATTGGCCACCCGAGGTAACGGGAATCCCGTTACCTCGGGTGGTGCAAAGATTGCCTTCGGATTATCAGGCGTAATTTCCCAATACAACCTTTTTAAAGACAAATTTGTAGTTGATGACCCCGATGATGAAGCGATTAAGTATGCCGAAAATAGCTTAATTGTCCCTGATGCAGCATGTGGCTTATCTTTTTATAAACCGGATAACTGGTGGATTAATCTGTCAGTTGCACAACTGCTTGGCGGTAAAGTAAGCTTTCTGAACAAAGAAAACCTTGAAAACAGACAAATACGGCACTATTTCGCAGAGCTGGGATATCAATATACCATTAGTAATGCATTGAGATTAGAACCATCGGCCATGGTCAAAATTACAGAAACAGGAATTTATCAAGCAGATATTGGGTTAAATGCTTTAATTAAAAAAATGTTTTACATTGGTTGTTATTACCGTACAAACGATGCCATCCTGCCGTTTTTCGGAATTGATGCAAGAAATGTTTGTTTTGGCTATTCTTATGGAATTGTCATCAGCGATATTGGGAACTATACAAATGGTTCGCATGAAATAATTTTGATTATTAAGCTGAATAATACTAAATCGAGTCTTGATTCAGAAGTAGGTAGTAGGTAGTAGGTAGATGTAGTAGGTAGATGTAGTAGTTGTGTTCAATAAAAGAAAAATCTTATGAAAGATATTTACAAAAATAACGTATATATGATTATGAAAAATACAATTTTAATTATCATTTTTTTGGTTTGTATTTCAGCCGAATGTTGTAAAGAGAAAGAGAGTCCTACATATTATATGCCTCAGGAATTTAAAGATTATGTTGTATTTCCTCAAGGTTCTTACTGGATTTATGAAGATTCTATCTCAGAAAAAATGGATAGTATAATATTGCAAACACAAACAACCAAAATATTAGAACCACCAAGTTATAATGATTGGGGATATAATTATGAATGTTTAGTAGATTGGGTATATAGCTCTTATAAAAATCAAACTATTTTTAGAGAAGGTAAATATAATGAATATATAGCCAATAATAAAAATAATTCATATATATATTATACCGGCAGTTATACTGGCAGTTTTTCACCTCTTTTTATAAGCAATATCGCAATAGGGAAAGGCTCTGATGGCTTAATATATGAATTATTTAATGATTCAATAATAATAAATGATAACTTATACAAAGATGTTAAAGTTTTTTCCACAATTGGACAGTATAACAATAGCTTCTTTTTACGTACATATTATAGTCGTCATATTGGATTAATAAAAGTGATAATAACTAAAACTGATACAAGCGGCACAAAAGTTTGGGAATTAAAAAAATATCATATTAATCATTAAAAATTAAAAGTTATGAAAAAAGTAATTTTATTAGTTTTAATATTGGGGCTTTTGTCACTGATAATAAAAGTAATTGCAATTGAAAAAATCCCTGTTCGTACAGAAATTATCAGTGCTGAATATGGTATAATTAACGGGACGTTTGATTTTTCAGTAAAGTATGTATTTACAGATACAATTACTTTCGGGCAGAACACGGAATTTGATTTGCCGGATGGTTGGACAGCTAATATAAATCCTGTATTGACAAGTAATACATATAATGCAGGTGATAGTATTTTTGCAACAATTACAGTTAACTAT
>JACQWN010000326.1 GCA_016209245.1 Bacteroidia bacterium | reverse complement strand
CAACTGCTTTCCGTACCTTATGCGTTGCACTCAAAAACCGCCGAAAATGCGCATACTGTCAATTACGACAGCATAACCAACATCCCGGCAAATCTTACTACAATTGTAAATAATAATTTCAGCGGCGATTACAGCCAACTTACAAATACTCCGACAATCCCGGCAAATGTAAGTGAGCTTAATAATGATGCAGGATATCTTATCACAGAGGTTGACGGAAGCATTACCAATGAATTACAGATTATAAGCATCTCAAACGATACTATTTATTTGAGTAGTGGTGGATTTGTAAAGCTGCCTGCTGGATTCAGCGGTAATTATAACGATCTTACCAATGTTCCGCCAAACTTGACAACTATTGTAAACAACAATTTCAGCGGTGATTACAACGAACTTACCAATACCCCGGCAATCCAGACATACGTGAGCGAATTAACGAATGATGCAGGTTATCTTATTACTGAAGTTGACGGTTCAGTTACCAATGAATTACAAGTATTAAGTATCTCGAACGATACCATTTACCTGACAAACGGAGGTCTTGTGAAACTGCCTGCCGGATTCAGCGGAGATTATAACGATTTGACAAATACGCCAAGTATACCTTCCAATTTAAGTGAATTGGCAAATGATGCCGGTTACCTGTCGGCCGAGATAGACGGTTCGGTGACTAACGAACTACAGGCCTTATCGTTTTCTAACGATACCCTGTATTTAAGCAATGGAAATTTTGTAAAACTACCTTATAATGCTAATGATCTGGATGCCGATACTACCAATGAATACCAAGCGTTATCAATTTCAAACGATACAATTTATTTGAGTAATGGAGATTATGTAAAACTTCCTTATAAAGCTGGCAATGGAATAACTATTTCAAACGATTCAATAATAAATACTGTTCCTGACCAAATTATTAATTTGACAGGTAGTTATGGAACAACAGTAACTGGCACCTATCCAAATTATACGATATATTCATCTTCGAGTTATAACGAACTAAACTTTGGAAATGGTAATGAAGGATCTCTTGATGTAATAACTGGTACTACCACAATAACATCAAGCCCCCATTGGTACTCTTCTATTTTGATTGACACTGGTGCGATATTACAATTTTCTGGAATAGGTAAAGCTTTTTTATATGTTTCTGGAAATATTTCTATTTCTGGAACATTAATACTCCCATGGAAAGCTGGAACAGCGCCAAATACAAATGATGCAACTATTGGTGGAACAGCGCCTGCTGCTCCTAACGGTGGTGCAATTGGTGGCAAGGCAATTAAAATGTATCCTGATGTAAATTTTGGATATGTATGGACTGATTATTTTCAAAGAATTGCCCGTGTAGAAGGAAATAATGGAGGTAATGGTGCAGCTGGTACAAGCAGTTATGGTGGTGGTGGTGGTGGCGGCGGCGGCGGTGCTGGAGCCGATGGCGGAATTGGCGGGATTGGACAAACTTATTCATGTGGTGGTGGATATAATGCTTCATGGACTAAAGGTAAAGGTAAGGGGAGTGTTGTTATTTTCTGTGGTGGAAAACTTACAATTGAAAATGGCGGTCTTATTGATGGAATAGGCGAAGAAGGAATAGATATAGGTAATCAAGGAGGAGTATTCTTTAATGGAGCAGGAGGGCAAGGTGGTGGTGGTGGTGGTCAATTGATTATTTTTTGTTCAGAACTTGAAATTAAGAATGGCGGTGCAATTTTTTGTGATGGGGGACGAGGAGGTAATGGTGGTGGATATGGTGGTCATACTTATGCTGGCGGTGGCGGTGGCGGCGGTATGATAATTTTTGTATTAACCACATATTCTAATAGTGGAACTGTCAGTTGTAATGGCGGTTCAGGTGGATTAAAGTGGATTGGAAGTTTAGCAACAGGAGGTACCGATGGTTCACAGGGTAGTAATGGTACAATAGAAGTATTTTATCATTAACTTGATTTTAATTAATGAAGGAAATAGAACTGATGCACTATTAAAATCTTGATATTTTTATCAATCCCCAATAAAGTAAATATTATCACAATGAAAAAGATTATTTCAACATTTATATTATTTCCGATAATAGTAGTATCTGCCCAGAAAGTAATTACCACAACAGGTACTGACTTTAATAGTTCTAACTGGAAACTCTGCTGGACGCTTGGCGAGCCGGCAGTAAAAATTTATACAAGTACAAATTATACGCTTACGGAAGGCTTTCACCAGCCATTTCTGCCATCATGCGAAATATCGACAACGATAACCACTGTTAATGTATCCTGCCATGGCGGTAACGACGGCTCTGCAATGGTTACGGTTACCGGAGGCACATCACCATATACATATTTATGGAATACCGGCGCAGATACACAAGGCATTGCGTATCTACACACCGGTATTTACACAGTAACGGTTACAGATGCCGTATTATGCACTACCGTTGCAACAGTGACCATTACCGAACCGTCGCCTGTCGTTATTGCCATTTCGTCAGGCGAATCATCCTGCGGTGTGCAGGGGGAATATATCTTGTCACTGTCACAGATGTCAACGGTTGTTCAACATTTTCGTATGCGACCATTGACGAAAACGATGGACCGGCAATTTACGCCGTTATTGCGAATGTCGCATGTTACAATGGCAACAACGGTTCAATAGATATTGATGTTACATCCGGCACACCGCCATATACTTACGACTGGTCCAACGGCTCAACTACGCAGGATATTTCCGTTCTTGTCGCCGGAACTTATGATTTAATTGTTACCGACGATAACGACTGCCAAGCGGTTGAAAGCTTTATTATCGGACAGCCTGAGAATATTGTACTCACTGTTACAACAACCGATGCAACCTGTAGCGCTGCTAACGGAACGGCAACAGTTGCAATATCAGGCGGCGTTAGTCCGTATTCAATTCTCTGGTCAACAAGCGAGACAACCGGTAATATTACCGATTTACCTTCCGGTGCTTATTCTGTAACTGTAACAGATTCAAACGGCTGCATTAAAATGAAAACATCAGGTATAAATATCGGCAGTGTAGGAGGTCCGCAATTTACCGCCGATTCAATATTTCATGCGGGATGCAATGGCAGCGATGGTGCTATCTATATTACAGTTTCCGGAGGAATACCTCCGTACTCTTCATTTTTATGGTCAAACGGTATGACAACAGAAGATATTACCGGGTTATATGCAGGTGTTTATTATCTTACAGTTACCGATATTGCAGGTTGTCAAGGTGTTTATAGTGATTCAATTTTTTCAGTACTACCCGGATACCAGCCTTTATGCCTGGTCACTGTTGACAGTGCAACCGGAAAGAATCTCATTATCTGGAAAAAAAATCAGGAGGCAGGCATTGCTCATTACAATATATACAGGGAAAGCAATATTGCAGGTCTGTACTATATAATAGCCGCGATTCCTGGCAATAATCTGAGCGAGTACATAGATTATCAATCATATCCAAAAATCAGGGCATACCGTTATAAAATATCTGCAGTTGACGACTGTGCTAATGAATCGCCGTTAAGCACTCATCATAAAACAATGCACCTGACAATGAATGAAGGTATCGGACAATCGTATAACCTTATTTGGGATCATTACGAAGGCTTTCCGTTCTGGACATACCTAATATACAGACATACGAATCAGGCAGGTTGGACATTGATTGATTCCATGCCGGCTAATCTTACATCATATACCGATTGGCCACCTTCGATGGGACAACTGTATTATCGTATCGGCGTTTTGAAAAATGATTCCTGTTATTCATCAGGAGATTTAAAAGCTCAAGGTGGACCCTATAGCCAGTCATTCTCAAATCTGGATGACAATGGAATACCTGTTTATATTTATTCGGCAAAAAACAGTTTGGATTTAAAAATTTATATGGATGTATCAAATACAAAAGAAAGTCTCGATATATCAAAATTATCAGGCGGGGTTTATATAATAAGGATTAAAACAAACGACGGAATAATAATGAAAAAACTCGTTAAAGAATGATAACGTATTGACTTCCAGCGCATAACATCGGGCTTAAACAATGCCTACATATCGTAAAACCAGATAAATACGTATATTTAACAAACATTCGTGATGATTAATAAAAATAGTACATTTGTAGTCGGCACAGTTCAAGCCCGCTTCCCGTTGTGTTCAATAAAAGGAAAATCTTATGAAACATATTTACAAAAATAACGTATATATGATTATGAAAAATACAATTTTAATTATCATCTTTTTGGTTTGTATTTCAGCCGAATGTTGTAAAGAGAAAGAGAGACCTACATATTATATGCCTCAGGAATTTAATGATTATGTCGTATTTCCTCAAGGTTCTTACTGGCTTTATGAAGATTCTATCTCGGGAGGTGTTGATAGTTTAAATTTATTATATTTTAGTATATATATTGAAGAGAATAAAAACAAAGATCATAAATATGAAAAAATGAGACAAAGTTTTTCTAGTTCCAAAAGTAGCAATTTCAATACTGAAACTTTAATGCCAGTAGGAATTTATGAATATTATGGATATGGTTATTATTTTGATACACAAGAACGAACAAACGCTCATTCAGGAGAATATTATGCAAAATATGATTCATTAAAAGTTTTAGACGTTTGGTATAAAGATGTTAAATGTATAAAAAGTTATGGCATTTACGAATTATACGACTACTGGGTAAAGAATATTGGTATTATAAAAAAAGAAAATAAAACAAATAATACTATTTGGAAATTAAAGAAGCATTATATAAATCATTAAAAGTTGAGAAATATGAAAAAGGTAGTTTTATCAGTTATCATTCATGGACTTTTGTTCCTGTCAGTAAAGGTAAATGCAATTGAAAAAATCCCTGTTCGTACAGGAATTATAAGTACTGAATATGGTACAATTAACGGAACATTTAATTTTTCAGTAAAATACGTATTTACAGATACAATTACTTTCGGGCAGAACACGGAATTTGATTTGCCGGATGGTTGGACAGCTAATATAAATCCTGTATTGACAAGTAATACATATAATGCAGGTGATAGTATTTTTGCAACAATTACAGTTAACTAT
>JACQWN010000325.1 GCA_016209245.1 Bacteroidia bacterium | reverse complement strand
ACTTTAGCTAAAATTATTGCCAATCAGGCATCACGCCCGTTTTATACTTTAAGCGCTATCAACTCTGGAGTTAAAGATATCAGAGATATTATCGAAAAGTCAAAAAGCCAGCAATTTTTCAATAACCCGAGCCCGATATTATTCATTGATGAAGTGCACCGGTTCAGCAAATCGCAGCAGGATTCTTTACTCGGTGCTGTTGAACAGGGTATAATAGTTCTTATCGGTGCTACAACTGAAAATCCTTCTTTTGAGGTCATTTCCCCTCTTTTATCACGCTGCCAGGTTTATTTACTTAAACCGCTTGAAAAAAAAGACCTATTAGAGATATTACACCGTTCCTTAAAAGAAGATTATTATTTAAAGACCAAAAGCATAGAAATAAAGGAATATGAAGCTTTGCTCAGGTATTCGGGCGGCGATGCCCGGAAGCTGTTAAATCTGCTTGAGCTGGTAGTAAATTCTGAAAATAGCGGGCATATTACAATAACAAATGATATTGTCGTTGAAAAATTGCAGAAAAACATCGCTTTATATGATAAAAGCGGAGAAATGCATTATGATGTAATATCCGCTTTTATAAAGTCGGTCAGGGGAAGCGATCCAAATGCAGCCGTGTATTGGCTTGCCCGGATGCTCGAAGGTGGCGAAGATATTGAATTTATTGCAAGAAGAATGCTCATTTTAGCTTCCGAAGATGTCGGGCTTGCAAATCCAAATGCCTTGCTCCTTGCTACAAGCTGTTTTCAAGCAATTCATGTCATCGGTATGCCTGAAGCAAAAATCATTCTTTCCGAAACAGCTATCTATCTGGCAACTTCACCTAAGAGCAATTCCGCTTACCTTGCAATTTCTGAAGCTCAAAACCTGGTAAAAGATACCGGCGACTTGCCTGTTCCTCTTAATATCAGGAATGCCCCTACCAAGCTTATGGAAGAACTAGGTTACAGCAAAGGATATAAATACGCTCACGACTATGCCGGTAACTTTACCCCAGAAGAATTTCTCCCTGACAATATCAGAAACAAAATATTATATGAACCGCAAAATAATATTAAAGAAAATGAAATTCTTGAAAAACTTATTAAAATGTGGAAAGAAAAATATATGTATTAAAGACTTAAAATTTTTCATTTAATCCGTATATTACAGGATTGCCCTGCCTTAATTTTATTATAAAATCATCAATAAAGAAAGTGTTTTTCCCTTTATTCCAGATATATATTTTTAATAATATATTTCGATAATTTATATATATATCTGATAATTTCATTGAATGATGAATTGTGCTCCATTTATCTTTAGTGCTATCGCTTAAAGCGAATTTGTCGAAGGAAGTTCCTCCCCAGAATATATTTTCACCATTTGATTCTAACGAAGAAACTAAGATTACATCATTAAAACCATTAAATGATTTCGCTTTTAAAGAGATATCAATAAAATTATTTTTATTTGTTATTATTTTTTCCAGCTCTGCTGAATATGTAGGACCCCATTCCGTTTTATTGTCTATCAAATAGGATTTTTTTTCGGAAAAACTGATGGAATCATTATAATTTTCAGTATCAATAGAGTTCCATGACTTTTGATTATCCGATTCAAAATTTAAAAAATCAATAATATCATTTCCGTTTTCAATTTCTTTTGTAAACATATATGTAGTGCCGCCGGCATAGTTTTTTTGCCATTCAATTTTGGGGTAATAATCCTGGATAATTGGCACAGTTAATGGATTATTAAATGATAAGCACCCTAAATACAGCTTGCTATGAGACTTGCTTTCATTCTCTATAAATTTTTTAAAATCATATTCATTATTAAAGGAATCAAACCAAATAAAATTAGAATCAATCTTCAACTTCGATAAATAGTATTTTGTTATTTTCTTATCAGAATCAATTATTGAAACGATATCATTGTTTTTTTGCTTTACTTGTTGATAATCAGTTACTATTCCCCTGAATGGCGAATTATAAAATAACTCATAATGTTTTCTGTCGTATATCAAAGAAAAGGTATTAATAGCCAGAATATAAGAAATAAGAATTAAATTGGTAATTGATTTTTGAGGTTTTATATGTCCATATAATATAAAAAACAGAAAAGGGAAATTAAATATTAATACTGAAAATTGTAATACGGCATTAAAATATTTAGAGTAATAAAAGCCGATTAGAAAAGGGATGATAAACCAAATAGAGAATAAAATATAGTTTTTGTAATTAATATCTTTTAAGCTCATTTTAATTGCTCCAAAAACAAAAAGTATAATGGCTAATATAATTGAGATTATTGAAAAATTGAATATATACTCAATGTATCTAAGAAAAAAGTCATTGTGAGGTTTTCCCAGCCAGCCTTCAACTCCTCCGATTTTTAATTGATAAATAAATATATTAAAATGAGGTGCATAAAGAATTAATATAAGTAAACAAGCAATTAAATACCTGATTAAATAATGTTTTTTGATGAAAAACAAACCGCTAATACCGACAATTGCTGCAAATAGCAAGCTGAAGTAATGATTATAAGCGCAAAGTGAAGCTGAAACTATGAATAACGCACTATTTTTATAAAATTGCTTGTCGGGATTTTGTATGATTTTTGTCCAATAAAACACCATTAATAATGAGAAAAATAATCCGCTTATGTATGGGCGTGCTATCTGGCTATATATAACGGTAAACTGGATACTCGCAAGGAATGCGGAAGAAATTAGTCCTACAGTTTCATTAAACCAACGTTTTGCAATAAGATAAATGAGAAAAACAGAAATAATTCCGAATATAGTGAAAGGCAGCTTAACTATCCATTCAGTTGTGCAGAATAGTTTTGCCCAGTAATATAAAAACACTTGTATTCCCGCAGGGTGCCCATCTTCCTTAACCCCCTTTTCAATTAACGTAGAAAAATTATCATAGTTTGTACGAAACAAGGCACTAAGCTCATCATGAGTATAAGGTATTTCAAAGTAATTAAAGAACCGTAGGGCGATAGCAACGAGCAGTATAAAAAAAAGTATTGTTGTGTTTGTTAGTTTCATTATTTGTCAGTTGGTTTTTTATTTTTGTGGTTAAGAATCTGGGAGAACTCAGCGTTTTTTCCCTTGTTCAATATTCATTATTCAAATAATTTGTGAATTATTCGGGCTAATAAGGATGGACTTATGCTCTTTTTATAATATTCTGCACTGCAATTATATTCTCATTTTTATCAAAAATAGCACGAATAGGAATTTCAAAATTTTTTATTACCACGCTCTTCACATAACCTGATTTGGATTTTATTTGAAGCATAAATTGTTGTCCCTCTAAAACATACTGTTCAACTATTTCTTTTTCAGGATCTATTATCCAATACTCCTTTACATCATGCATTGCATAATCCTGATATTTTACATTTCTGTCGTTTTTTTCCGTTGAATCTGATAAAACTTCGATAATAAAATCAGGAGGGGGAAATTGTTTTTGATTAGGTAAAAATTTATTGGCTTTTTCTTTATAAAAAAAACAAATATCAGGTTCATAATCATTCCTTGAAAGAGATATTAATAATTTTTCATGTCCAACATGGCCTAAGTCAAATTTATTGACATAATTTATTAATAAATTATATAATAGACCTGAGGCTAACTCATGCTTGAAAGTAACCGGAGATTGAAAAAATATTTCACCATTAATAAATTCAACTTTATTTTCTTTGATAATATTATAAAACTCTTCCCTTTTCTTGCTTTCGTCTTCAAGAACTTTTTGTATTCTTTGAAATATAGAATTTAATTGGGGGGATTCAATAATCTTTTTTATTTCCAATTCTGATATTAATTCCATTTTTCTTTGTATTATTATTTTTTTACTTAATAGAAAACGTCAAGCCGGTATATAACGCATAAGACAGAAACGTTCTTCTTGCAAAAAAATTATTCTCTATAGGGATATTGAATTTTACAGATGGTTGGGCAATAAATGATAGCCGTCGTGTAATTGTAAAATTTGCACCGATTCCTGAGATGGCATTAAAATCATACGGTTTATACTCATAATTTCCTTGTGAAACCATATATCCGGATGAAAGCCCTGTAGTCAGATT
>JACQWN010000324.1 GCA_016209245.1 Bacteroidia bacterium | reverse complement strand
ATGTTTACAATTTATTTAATAATTCAATTAGTATTAATTTAAAACCCATATTAAAATGAAAAAATTAAGATTTACAATTTTCGGATTATTCCTGATATTAGGAATAAATTTATCAGCACAGGATGTCGTTTTTGAAAATGGCACCTACAATTTCGAAGATACTATTTTTGATATTGATGGAAGTTTAATCATCCGTAATGCAAACATCACATTTTACGGATGCACAATCAATATCAACTGTACCTATGACCAGGAATTTGATGTTGAAATTTGGGGAAATTCAATAGTTGATATAGACAGTACGTTAATTCAAGGCACTGAATATCAAACCGATTTCCAGGTAAGAGCTGAAAATGGGTATAATCCACAGGTTACTGTTCAAAATAGTAGCCATTGTTTGATGCATGCAGGTTTTGATTTCTTTAATAATTCAACCTGCGATGTGTATAATTCAGAAATAGGCGAGGTTCAGGCACACGACTCCGCCTATATTTATCTTGAGAATGCATCAGCTTATTTAGTTTTATTTTTCCCGCAGGGTACATATTCGGTCAGCGGACTGGTGCCTGATTCCTCAGTTACAAATACCATTGAATTATTAAATAAATGGACAGTTGAAATTGTAAATAGTTATATAGATGGTTATCAGTTTGACTTATACACAGGAACAACACTCAATGCTTCTAACTGTGAAGCGGTTGTCCTCTCTATACATACTCCGGGTAATTTATTACAGACAGCGTTTGTTTCAGATTTAACTATTGAGGGAGATATTGCAAGCGGCTCTTTATCTGAATTAGGACCTATATTTAATTATACAGATTGCGAAATTCCTTACCTGAATATTTATGTTAATGGAACAGATACTGTTGAACTTACGAATTTGCATGTTAATGAATCCGAAGCGCATAATCAATCAGTATTGATTATTGGAAATCCCGGCGATACCACTGAATGTGAATTTAATCTTATGCAAACCGACGGAACAGCACAAATCCACTTAACTGATGTTACTGTTACCTTACCTACTGACAATTTTAATGGGTCGGTTTTAGCTTCTGATACATCCCACATATTTTTTGAAAATATGGATTTATCCGGATTATTCATAACTGCCCAGCATTATGGAAGAGTATGTTTTACAAATTGCACAAATCAGGATTCTGCAATTATTACTTTATTTGAAGATGGAATGATAAGTTGCGATTTATTTATTCAGGATACTATCCCTGACACGACAAATACATACTTTGTTTCATTAGCAGGCAATGACAATAATTCTGGAACATATTCATTCCCCTGGCGTACTGTTCAGTATGCCTGCGACAACGCTACTCCCGGCAGTACAGTCTATATAAGACAAGGTACGTATAATGAAAAAGTATCTGTTAATGTTTCAGGGTCTCAGGGAAATTATATTACTTTTAGAAATTACCAGAGCGAAGAGGTAATAATTGATGGTAGCGGAATAGATAGTATTCTTAATTTATTTGAAATTTACGGACAGCAGTATATAAAAATTATTGGATTACATATAAAAAATAATTTACTGAATAACGGCACAGGCGTAATTATTGAAAATGGTTCACACCATATAGAAATCAGAAATAACAAAATATCAAATATTTGTTTTTCTTCCAGTCCATCTGACCCTGTTTCGGATACAACTAATGCTAATCCTTTGGTTGTGCTTGGCGACCTTGAAACAGCATCCTGCAATAATATTATCATTGACAGCAATGAAGTATTCAACTGCCGTCCCGGTTTTAGTGAAGCTTTGACACTGGACGGCAATGTTGAACAGTTTGAAATTACAAACAATTATGTCCATGATATTACAAATATAGGTATTGATATGGCCGGAAATTATGGTATTTGTTCAAATCCTTCGTTAGACCAGACCAGAAACGGCATCTGCAAAAAGAACAGGACTTATAATTGTAAATCGCCTTATGCTACTGCAGCAGGGATATATGTTGACGGGGGAAAAGATATTGTTATTGAGAATAATATTGTCCACGAATGTCAGTGGGGTATTGAAGTTGGATGCGAAATTATTGGCAGCTCTACCTCAAATATAACAGTTAGAAATAATCTTATTTACAATAATGATGCATCCGGTATTGCATTTGGAGGTTACGACTATCCAGGCAATTCTGGAAAAGTTACAAACTGTACCTTAACTAATAATACATGCTTTAATAATGATGTTGTATTCACTGGGCAAAATGGCGGAGAAATGTATATGTCCTATACCGAAAACTGCACAATTAAAAACAATATTTTTTACTCTAACGGGAACAACATATTATTTTCATTATTTACAACACCTGCAGGACTGACTCTGGATTACAACCTTTGGTATTGTCTCGGTGGAACATCAGTAGCTGAAGTCAAATGGAACGGGACTAACTACACTGGCTATTCCGGTTATGTAAGCGCTACCGGACAAGACGCAAATTCAGTTTTTGCTAATCCCTTATTTGTTAATAATACTCTGCCCAATCCTGATTTACATATAACCGCAGGTTCACTTGCAATTGATGCCGGCGACCCTGCTTTTGTCGCCGGTATCGGCGAAACAGATCTTGACAATGAACCAAGAATAATTAACAGTCGTGTTGATATAGGTGCTGATGAATTTTTAACAACAGATGTTTTATGCCTAAATACTAATAATGCAGACATTGAAGTTTACCCTAATCCGGTAAGTGATATAATCTTCATTGTATTTGATAAAGAACAAACTAATGTAAAAATCAGTTTATATGATATACATGGTAATGAAATTAAATTGAACAATCTGGCTTATGTAAATAAAGGTAAACATACTTACAATTTGGATTGCTCAAAACTAGCACAAGGAGTTTATCTGTTAATGATAAATGATGGATTTAATATTAAAGTGAAAAAAATTGTTGTTAAATAGTTATATGCAATCTGGTATGAAAACACAATAAAATTATAAACTAAAATTAAGGAGGAATAAAAAAATGAAAACAAAACTATTATTTTTTATTGTTATAGCTTTTATCTGGTCTTGTAAAAAAGACAATTCCAACGATAATAATCAAACAGAACCGGAACCAATTACATGTATTGATGTTCATAGTCAACCTCCCTATCCGGAGCAAGGAGCAAATGTTGATTTGCAAAGTATTCTCACAAATATGAATTCTAATAATGTAGCCCGTTCAGTTTTAAGTGCAAGAGTTCTTATGCAGTATTCGGACGATATTGCCGAATTTGCAAATGCAAATCCAAATCCAAATAAAATTACGGCTGCTGTTGCCTTAAAGTTAACAGAAATGGAAACAAGTGATACCGGTTTTATAAACAATCTTTCCCAACAGGTTTCAAACGGAAAATACAAGGCGATTTCTGAAATGCTGCTGTATCATGCATTTGACAGAGTTTTCCCGATTCAATGGAATGTATATACTACTGATATGGATTATGTTCAGGAAAAACTGGCAATATTACAGCCATCAGCGGCAAAAGCGATAGCATACGATAATGCCATGAATTTTTGGAATTTTTAGTTTATAAAATTGTAATGAAAAATATCAATTGGCTTATCCTCTCTTTCTTTTTATTAATACTGTTTAACTCATGCAAAAAAGAGAATATCCCACAAATAAATACGCCCCTTGGCAAAATAAAAATATGGATGTATCAGATACAAGACCTTGATGAAAACAATGCTATTGAAACCCTTGCCGAAACTGACTATGAGATGCTTGTGCTTGAACCAGGTGACGACTTTACAGAATATCCTTACAATACTTCTGATATGATTAGTGATTTACGCTACACTCCTTCAGGTAAAAAACGTCTCCTTATTGCTTATATAGACATTGGCGAGGCAGAGGACTACCGAACTTACTGGCAGGATGATTGGATTGCGCCAACAGCAACAAGCCCGGGCTATCCTGATTTTCTTATAACAATAGACCCTGACGGATGGAGCGGTAACTATCCCGTTGCTTACTGGGATACTTTATGGAAAAATATCTGGTTAGGTCCGAACGGCCGAATTGTTCAACTGTGTCAGTTAGGTTTTGATGGCATATATCTTGACTGGGTTGAAGCTTATGACGACGATAAAGTTCGGATAGCCGCCCAGGAAGACAGTGTAACAGGCGAAGAAGAAATGTTGGAATTTATCGGGGAAATGCGTAATGTTGGGAAAAGTATTAATCCTGATTTTGTGGTTATTGCACAAAATGCTCCTTTTCTCATTGATTACGACCCCGCCAAATATTCTTCTGTTATAGACGCCCTTGCTGTAGAAGATACATGGTTTCACGGGGCAGGAGATGCTGACTGGGATGACCCGCTTGCTGGCGACTTACGTGAACAGGAAAGATATGAAGGAGAATATTCTACTGATAATCGTCTGAAACAGTATAAGAAATATCTTGATATGAATATTCCTGTGTTTTCGGATTGAAAATGCAGAATTGGTATATTATGAAGCCCGAAAAAATGGATTAACACCCATTGTTACACGGGTTTCACTCTCAAGAATAACAGAAATACCACCTTGGGATTTTCCATAATCTTTAAAAATTTTCTAACAATGAAAAAATTATTGATTATCAGCAGTTGTTTTTTTTGTATCACTGCTTATGCCCAGATTGGCGTGAGCATATACAATACAAAAGCAATGGGAATTGGATTCCCTGTGAATAAACGATTTTTCGGTGAATTCAAAGCATACAGCAATATGTATCTTACAAATATGCGAATGGAAATAGATGTTTGTATAAATATCAAAAAGACTGACGCTCTCAATATTTATGCAGGGCTTGGTGCTATTGCTGTTCCTGTTGCAGAAGAATTTAAAAAAGTAACAGTTCCTTTGGGCTTACAGGTATCTCCATTTGAGAATTTCAGAAATTTTTCTTTTATAATGGAAATTGCACCCGAAATTTATGAGGATGTTTATTTAAGGACTCTTTGGGGTGTAAGATATAATTTTTTGAAATGACTATGCAAATCCTAACCCTGCAAATAATGAAACGAACTATTTTTTTATTATATTATTACTTTTTATTTCTTCATGCGAAAAATCCGACTTTGAGGGAATTAATTTCTGTGCAGAGATGGTAAAGTTTGTAGGCGAAATATCTTTATATGCAAAATCCAAACAAAGTGGTTTTATTATTGTCCTGCAGAACGGCGAAGCGTTGGCGCAGGAAATCGGTTATCTTGTCAATGTAGATGCAGTTGGTATAGAAGGTTTATCTTATGGATATGATGATGACGGTTCGGATGAATGGACAATTGATGAAATAACAAAAATTAAACAGGGATTGAACAACAGCAATGGCGGATATGTAATTTGTTATATGAGCATAGGAGAAGCCGAGGACTATCGTTATTATTTTAAAAAAGAATGTACAAGACCGAATTTGTTTGACAATGGCGGTTCTCTTACCGGTAAAGCGCCAAATTGGATGGAACCCCAAAACAAGAACTGGTCAGGAAATTTTAAGGTAAGATACTGGGATAAAGAATGGAAGAATATTATTTATGGAAGCAGCAACTCGTATCTCGACAAAATTATTTCTAAGGGTTTTGATGGTGTTTATCTCGATATTATTGATGCTTATGAATATTTTGAAGAAAAGGTAAATCATTAAAAAGTATTTTGAAATGAAAATTTCTTACACCAGTATTATAGGATTGTTAAGCATTACTTCTCTCTCACTAATTTCTTGCAAAAAAGTAGAAATTGCTTCCCGTTCGGATGGTGCTTTGCGTTTGAAGATAGAAACTAAAGGAAGCGTACAAAATCCTGCATGGTCTCCCAATAATAATTCTGTTGTGGTAACGAATTTCCTCAATGGATACAACACCGACCCTGCTGACCTTTTAATATTTGACATCAACACCGAAACCACTAATAAATTAGTTGCAGACGGCAGTGCAAATGTAAATCTTCCCGGTTCCTCATGGAATGCTGTTACACATAAAATCACTTTTTCTTCCAGCCGCGAGCCGCATGATGAAATTTATATGATTGATGAGAATGGTTCTTCAGGCAGTGAGCAGAAAATCACTGAACGTGCAGACAAAATGGCTTTTGAACCATCTTTTTCTCCTGACGGAAAGTGGCTCGTTTTTGAATCCCATCTCGTAGATAATGAAGGAAATGGAGTAATTACCAAATATAAAATTGATAAAACATCTTCTTATATAGATATTACCGATGTAAATGACGACTGCCGCCAGCCAAACTGGTCGCCTGCAGGTGAACTGATACTTTATCAGAAATTTGAAAACGGACAATGGAATATTTGGGTAATAGATACCCTTGGAAACAATAAAACAAAAGTAACATCAGGTAACGGAGATAAAACGGATGCTTCCTTTTCTCCTGACGGGAAATATATTGTTTACAGTTCTAATGAGAGCGGAGAAAAATATGCTAACATATACATTGTTTCTTCATTAGGTGGTGCATCTGTGAGAGTTACAAAATCCGAGTCGTACGATGGAGCTCCTTCGTGGTCGCCGGATGGCAAAAAAATTATTTTTGAATCGTCTTTTTACGACCCTGAAAAACCTTCTCTTTGGACTCCCGCTGATCCGGACGGAACAAAAATATGGATAATCAATTCACCAATATAAAAAGATAAAACTATGAACATTAAAATCAAAACTTTGATATTTATATTATCAGTATTATTTATTACCGCTGTTAATGCTTACCCTCAGGATACACAGCCGGTAAAGTATTCTAAAAGCATAACAGCCGGAGTTTCATCTGCTCTTACATATCCGTTTTTTTTTAATGCCATGGTTAATGGAGGCTTCCGTATGTACAAGCGCCATAAACTTGATAATTTTATAGCGTCATTAACCGATATAAAAGCATATAAACGAATTTGCAGGGATGCTAAAGCACCTGTTGATTTAGGATTGGCCGCAGGCTTTGGGATTAATACTGCGCCCGGAGGAAAATTTTTATTAACTTCTGCTTTTGCTTCTGTTCCTGTATGGAAACTCCATTTAGAATGTCAGCCCACTGTAGTTGTTCCGAGTTTAAAATCTTCATTCATAAACCTGAACATAGCGTATTATTTTAATTGCAAAGAAAAAAATCACCATTAATAATAAACTGCTAATACCACTTTTGATAACCTTTTAAAATGAAAAAAAATTACAAAATAAGGGCTTGTAACCCAAAAAAAATATTGAATGTTCTTTAAAATAAAATAGAAAGCGTTAGCTTTGTTTCTTCATTCGAAAACTGGTAATTTAATTGGTTATACTGCTATTGCAGGTAAATCTGTTTCAGGCGATACAGTTACTGTCCTAATAAGTGATGTCAATTCAAATAATACCGGCTATAATCTGAATGTGACTAATCTGCCATGGGAAAATTCAGGATTTATTTATGAAAAATACCTGCTGGATTCTGTTTATAATGCAGAACTTTCTGATACGGGTAGTTTTTATAGTAATTTATTTAATATTCAAAATACCATGAATTCTCCTTCTGCACATCTCATCCAGTTGATAAAAAAATCATTTCTAGGACATTCAGAACCCGAAAAATTGTTTGTGGTTGAAATATCGCCCAATCCGTTTTCGGATGAAATTACTTTATATTTAAAGCAATCCTGTCACGGAGGCGTTATTGTTAAAATTTATGATATATTCGGAAGAGAAGTTGTTGAACCTTTATATTTTGATTCTGATGTAAAGGATATCAAAATTAGTACAAAGAAATTTTCCAAAGGAATTTACCTGATAAAATTATTATTGACCAACATGCATGTTCAAAGTAACATAATTATTAAACAATAAGACTATTTTTATGAACTATAAATAATATGCAACATGAAAAACAAAACAACCTTAATAATGTTATTATTTGGTATTTTCTTCCAGAGAGTACTATCTCAAACAGACAACATTGAACTTGTTTCAAAAATTTTGTCTAACACACCTTGTGATGTTGCCCTTTATGAAAATCATCTCTATGTTGTAAATGTTGGACTTGCAATATTTGACTTTTCAAATCCCGGAAATGCTATTTTTGAAAAACACCTGACCCCACTAGAGGATTGGAGTCCGAGAGAATTTATTATTGATGGAAATAAAGGATATGCTTCATGGAATGGCGGTGGAATTATGCTCATTGATTTTTCTGACCCTGATAATCCAACCCATAATAGCAATACTTTGAATTCATCATTCGATTATCAAAATCTTATTCTTAATTATCCATATTTATTCGCGATCGGCACATCACAAACGAACGATTCACTTTACCTGCAGGCTATGGATATTACAGATGGTACAATCCTTTCCTCTGTGAATTTGATTAGCGGTTTTACTCATAATGCTTACGAAGCGAAAAGATTTATTGTTGACAGTAATTATCTTTATCTTACAATGGGTCCAAGAGGTCAGATTGATACTACGGAATTACATATTTTTGATATATCCACATTAACCGATATTTCTCATATTAGTTCTGTTTATCTGGGTTTAAGCAATGCAATGCCTGTGATACTTCAGGGTTCTTTATATTCTATAGCGAAAAGAAACAATTATCTTTATATTTCAGGGAGATTTGTTGATACATTGCAGGGAAAAAGCCATATCAAAATAATTGATATTTCTTCCGCTTCATCACCATTTCTTGCAAAACAATGGACTGATACTGTCATCACAGGATTCAGCGGGGATATTGAAATAAGTAATGATTATATAATTCTGACAGATGTAAACGCAGGTTTTAATGTTATTTCCATTTCAAATGATACTTCATTGACCCTTTGTAACCGACTAAATACATTTTGCCCCCCATATTATGTAGTTAACTTTGAGATTCGTAAGTATCAGAATAATATATTTTTATTCAATTTTGATAATTATGCAGTATATACAATTGATATAACAAATCCATGTGGTTCAACTCTTCTTGATACCATTCCGTTTGCACATGACTGGAAAGACATTAGCGCTCCTGACACAAATTTTATTTTCGCAACAATTTGGGATTTTTATCAGTGCTATTCACTTGATGTAAGCAATATCCAATCGCCTTTTATTTCGCACCGTACCGAAGTAAAAGGATGGTGTTGGGGTATTGATGTAAAAGGCGATTATGCTTATCTGGCAATGGGTTTGCAAAATCATCCTTTACCGGACGAAAGCGGTGGATTGTTTGTTTACGACATCTCGAATCCAAATGCTCCGCAAAAAAAAGGATGGATCCCGCCTTACAGCAACAACCATGATGTTCAGGTTTTCGCAGATACGCTAACTGATATTGCTTATGTAATTGCCGGACAACCCAACAGTGAAGGAGAATCGTTTGAAAATCATCACAGCCAAAATCCCGGACTGAGATTAATAGATATTTCCAATCCTATTTCTTTAGTGGAATTAGGTTCTTTATTTATTAAACCTCAATGCAGGGGCTTATTCAAATCGGGTAATTATATTTATATTGCTGCAAGCGATGCAGACAGCAGTGCAATTATTGATACTTCAGGAATATATATTGTGGATGTTACCAATCCTGCTAATCCTTTTATTACTGGAAAATGGGTAAGAACAGGAGTCACTTCAAAAGAACACACACGTGCTGTTTATGTAAAAAATAATTATGCTTATTTAGCACATGCAGGAAGTCTTGTTACACTAAATGTTTCAAATCCTGCCTCTCTTTCTTTTGTCAGTGAAATAGCGTTGGATAATAGCCAAAGTATGGATATTTCAGGAATAGAAAATTATGTTTTTACTCTGACCAGGGACGGATTGTATGTATTTGATATTACAACACCGAATGAACCTTTATTAATTGATTCTGCTGTGAATTTATTTTTCATGCCAGCCAGACATCTTGACATTGAACCACCGTATATTTACGTATTAACCGGAGCAGGTGTGTTTATTTTCAGATGTGATGGACTTAATAATCTTTATTATCCAATGAAATCAGCTTTAAATAATTTGATTTTATATCCAAATCCTGCAAACGACAATGTTGAAATAGTAGGGTTACAAGCCGGAATAATTGAAATAATAAATTTACAGGGACAGGTTATCAAAATTTTTGAAGTATATAATGAAAAGACAAGTCTCGATATATCAAAATTATCTGGCGGGGTTTATACAATGAGGTTTAAAACATGCGATGAAATCATAATGAAAAAACTCGTAAAAGAATGATAACTGACTGATTCCCTGTGTATAAAAGCGCACTCCGAAAAGTCAAAAAAGATAAAAATGCCACAAAATCACTAAAACACTAAAACCCACAAAAGAATGAAAATCAATAAAATAATTTTTAGTGATATTTGGTACTTTTGTGCTTTGGTGGCGAAATATAACTTTTCGGAGTAAACTCTAATAAGAAAGAAGTTATGAAAATATTTGGAATTTTAATTTTACTGTCTTCTCTTTTTGTTCAGGAACTATTCGCTCAAAAACCTGTGCTCATTGAGGGTAAAGTCATAAATAATGACTATGAAGAAATAATGTTAATTGGTGCAGCTGCCGGAGAAGTTGTAGCAACATCCGGAATTAATAAACAAGGCACTTTTCGTTTTGCAGTTAATATTGACAGTGCTAATTATTATAAACTTAGCTTTGACGAAAAAAATTATATTCTGATGATTATTCAGCCCGGTGAAAATATCAAAGTTAAGGCAGATATTAAAAATCTATATGAACCTGTAATTGAAGGTTCTCCTGAAACAACAAGATTATTCCAGGCATTGAATAAGATTCGGTTCTATGATTTAAAAATTGACAGCATAACAAGACAAATTGCAGGAGAAAAGCAGAGTTATGTCAGGCAGGCCATAAAACAAGATTATGGTTCATTGGCGAACATTGTTTTACTTGATAATCTTGCTGTGGATGATGATTATGATATATACAAAGAAGTTGAAGCTGCTCTCGTAAAAAAATATCCGAAAAATCTTTTTGTCGAGGATTTAAAAAATCAGATGGAAATAGCAGGTTTTCTTCGTCCCGGTGCATATCCGCCTGAATTAAACCTTCCTGATTCAACCGGCAAATATATTGAGCTTACATCTTTGAAAGGGAAAATTGTTCTTTTAGATTTCTGGGCATCATGGTGTGTGCCTTGTAAAGAAAATAATGTTGTTAACAGAGGGCTTTACAGAAAATATAAAAATAAAGGTTTTGAAATTTATGCGGTTTCACTTGATAAAGATAAAGATACATGGATTAATTCTATCAAAAACGAACAGCTTGAATGGATACATGTGAGCGACCTTAAATACTGGGCTTCTCCGGTGATTAACGATTATCGGCTGGTCGGCATTCCCTATAATGTTCTGCTCGACAAGGAGGGTAAGGTGCTTGGTAAAGCTTTATCGCCTGGTAAATTGGAAAATATGCTTGAAGAAATATTTGGAGATTAATTGATTTTATACGCGCAGCTAAAGCTGCAAACAAATAAAGCCACAGATTACACAGAGATGAAAATGCACAAAATCATTTGTTATACAATGTTATTCGTCTTTGTTTTTATATTAACAATAAACTGTTACTCCCAGAATTATAACATTAAAAACCTTGTTTTTGAAGGTGCGGGTATTCGTGGAATTGCTTATGCAGGAGTTATTGATGAATTAGAGAAAAATGGATTGCTTAAAAATATAGAAAAAGTTGGCGGTACATCAGCCGGAGCAATTACAGCATTAATGGTTTCATTGGGATATTCATCTAAAGAAATGGAAGAAATTGCTGCCTCTACAAAATTCAAGAAGTTTAATGACAGCCGTTTTATGCTTGGCGGCGGTTTATTTCGTATGAAAAATCTTTATGGATGGTATAAGGGCGACAGATTTACAAAATGGATTGCGGAAATAATTGAAAACAAGACAGGCAATACCGAAATAACTTTTGAAGAGCTTGCTTTAAAAGGTTATAAAGATTTGTATATAACGGCAACATGTATAAATAAGCAGAAATTGATTGTTTTTTCAAAAGAAAACTATCATAAGATGAAAGTTAAGGATGCCGTCAGAATATCAATATCTATTCCTTTATACTACAAGGCAATTTTTATAGATAGTTCAGGAACGGTTTATAAAAAACCTGACAAGACAAAAAATCTTGATATAGTCTTAGATGGCGGAATAATAGGCAATTTCCCGATATTTATATTTGACAGTATCGGAACAGATTCTGCGAATAATAACTATAGAATTCCAAATTATCAAACTATCGGTGTCAGGATAGATCCGGAGCTGCAAATTCAGAATGATTCAATTTCAAGAGAGCTGATTCCTGTTGAGATACAAAATTTTATTGATTATGTTTCAGCGCTTTACATATTTATAATTGAAAATTTGAATCGGAATGAATTAACGGACGCTGATTGGACAAGGACAATATCCGTTTCATCAGCAGGAATTGGCCCTAGAATCAGGAAATTATCGAAAGAAGAAAAAGAAAGGTTAATTAATAGTGGAAGGAAATTTACATTAAAGTATATTAGAAATAACATAACTTCTCAATAATTGTTTTTTAAATATTTTGTATCTTTACTTCAAATTAAAACGGATAAAATTGTAGAAACCAAAATATATTTATAAAAGCGTTACTTAAAGCGTTTTTTAATTAAAAATAATATGTATTTAGCCCCGTTAAATTACGACAGATATTTTAAAAAAGTATTCAAAGAAACTACTATTGCTAAAAGATTCCTTGAAGATTTCTTTGACACCGATATTGAAACAATTGAGA
>JACQWN010000323.1 GCA_016209245.1 Bacteroidia bacterium | reverse complement strand
TAAAATTATTCAAAAGCCAAGCTTCTATCTTTTCCCTGATAACATAAGGAAAATTGGAATTAGCAATACTTTGTCGAATGAGATTTTTCTGTTCAACAGCGATGGTTCTGTTTATGAGGGTTTTCCTTTAGAGGGGAAAACATCGTTCAGTATCGGGCATCTTAGTCAAAACGCATTAAAATTCAACCTAATCGTGGGAAGCTCCGATGGTTTTTTGTATAATTATGAAGTACACTAATGTGTAAAATAGAATATTTTCATGTACATTTGTACATTCATTTAATACTAATTTCTCATGCCACGTTTTTTTAATACAACAGGATATTGTAATCCGGAGAAGCACTATATAGTAAATCCACTGCGCAATATCGGCGATGATATATCACAATTAATCGCACAGGAGAGCTATTTTGTAATACATGCTCCACGACAGAGCGGAAAGACGACTCTCCTGCACGCAATGACAAGGAAATTAAATAAGGAAGGCAATTATATAGCCGTAGTATTCTCGGTTGAAACCGCCGGGTACCAATCAATTACCGAGCCGGAGGCGAATAAAAAAATTATCAGGGCAATATATCAAAAAGCCACAGAATTTCTTCAAACTGAATATTTGCCCGAGGATCCGCTTGAATTCAAAGGTGAGTATATTGGAGTTTACCTTAACGAATGGGCTGTCAAAATGCCAAAACCCATTGTATTGTTCATAGATGAAATTGATGCGTTATACGACGATGTGCTTGTTTCCATGCTACGGCAATTACGAGATGGTTTTCAATCGCGCCCGAAGTATTTCCCCGCATCGGTGGCTTTAATCGGTTTACGCGATGTGAGGGATTATAAGCTGAAATCGCGATATTCAGATGGTTCATTGGGCAGCGGTTCCCCGTTTAATATCAAAGCGGAATCGTTCATGCTGAAAAATTTTACACGCGAAGAAATAAACTTGCTTTACAATCAGCATACCCAAGAAACAGGTCAGGTTTTCCCAGCACATGTAATTGATGAAATATACGAACTCAGCGGAGGTCAACCCTGGCTGACCAATGCAATAGCGCGAGAAATAACACAAAACATCCTGAAAAACGATTATTCAAGAGAAATAACCATGGAGATAGTTCTCCAAGCAAAAGAAAGCCTTATACAACGCAGGGATACTCATCTTGACAGCCTGCTTGATAAACTAAAAGAAGAAAGAGTAAAAAAAATCATTACAAATATTATCAATGGCGATTCTCCATTATTTGATACTTTTAATGATGATCTGAAATATTGCATTGATTTAGGAATAGTCAAAAATGAAAACAACAGGATATTGTTCAGTAATAAAATTTATAAAGAAATAGTACCGCGCGTACTAAGTTATCACTGGCAAATGGGGATAGGCGAAGAGGGTGATTCGAACTGGTATATCAAAGACGACAGACTTGATATGGATAAGCTGTTAAAGGCATTCCAGAATTTTTACAGGGAAAATTCTGAGCATTGGATTGACCGCTTTAATTATAAGGAAGCCGGCCAACAATTGTTGCTCATGGCATTTTTACAGAGGGTAATAAATGCAAACGGGCGGATTGAAAGAGAGATGGCTGTTGGGCGTGGCAGAACCGATCTGGTTGTTCATTTCGGTAAAGACAGATATGTGCTTGAATTAAAGATAAAACATAAATCTTTCTTAAAGGAAAAGGGGTTCGACCAATTATCACGATACCTTGATACACTCGGTTTGAAAAAGGGCTATCTTATTCTTTTTGAGCCGGCAAAGTCGTCGGAAGTGGCTTGGGAACAACGAATCAAATGGGAAACGGTGAAGCATGATAAGAAGGCAATAACGGTGGTGGAGATGTAGAATAATGAAAGAACTTATCACCTTGAATAATAGTTCTTCCAATAATCGCACATTTCTTCAATCATTGATTGAAAATTATAATTAAAATCCAAACTGATAACAGACTTCAGCTTAGATGCATCGCCCTTCAGATAATATAATTCTTCGGCTCTTTTAAATTTTTCGGTCGAAATTACGTGTTTTTTCCAATCCAGCGAGAAATAATTAAAAGCCAGGTCACAGAGCTCTTTAATACTTCTTGATTCACCGGTTGCACAAACAAAATCATCAGGATAATCAATTTCATTCAGTATAGCCCACATTATCCTGACATAATCCTGAGCATGCCCCCAATCCCTGTTGCTTTCCAAATTGCCAAGCTCTAATTTATCATCCAGTTCATAATAGATCCTTGCGGCGCTTTTACATACTTTTGCCGTAACAAAATTACTGCCCCGCCGTGTGCTTTCGTGATTAAATAAGATACCGTTGCTTATAAACATATTATATGAACGCCTGTAGTTAACTCCTAACCGGTATGCAGCCAATTTACTGACGCCATATGGGCTTACAGGATGCATTGGCGTGGTTTCCCTTTGAAAACCATCTTTATCTGTACTATTGCCGAACATCTCCGAACTGCTTGCCTGATATATTCTTATCTTTTCCAATTTCTGTGTTTGCCTGATAATTTCAAGCAAATTAATAAATCCGATAAAATTAACCTGATTTGTGTAAACCGGTTCAAAAAAGCTGACTCCTACATGGCTTTGTGAAGCCAGATTATAGACCTCGTCAAAATTATTATCAAGGAATACATGCAACAAAGACGAAAAATCAGTAATATCGCCATAATATAATTTCAATTTGTCGCGCAGATGTTCAATCCTTGTGGTTTGATTTTCACTATAACTGTGCCTTCTGACGAGACCATGCACTTCATAACCTTTTCCCACTAAAAATTCAGTCAGGTAGCTTCCATCCTGTCCTGAAATTCCTGTGATGAATGCTTTAGGAGTATAATTTACCGGATATCTTCCCAATGGTGTTTTCATAAATGTTAAATAAATATTATTAATGTCTGAGTGAATTATAATTCTCGTGAAAATATTTTATCGTCTCAGAAAGACCTTGTTTTAAAGTGGTGAATTCAAAATCAGGAAATAACGATCTGAATAGCCTGTTAGATGTGTTTTTTTGATGCTGACCGTTTGGCTTGGATGTATCAAATACGATTCTATTGTCAGGAATACCGGATAATTCAGCAATCATACAGGCAATTTCTTTAATCGTATGACGGACAGATGAGCTGAAAATCAAAGGCGGTATAAATATTTCCTTTGTTATAATATGATAGACGAATCTTGCCAAATCCTTCGCATAAATAAATTCGCGAACCGGGCTGCCGTCGCCCCATATTATAAAATTATCGTTATTGGCAGATGATATGAATGCTTTTTTTATTAAAGCCGGGATTATATGAGCATGTTCAAGGTTATAATTATCATCAGGCCCATACATGTTGGTAGGTATTATTTCTTCATATCTGATACCATACTGCTCGTAATATGTTCTGTTAATTATATCTATCATCCTTTTTGCATAAGCATATCCATAATTTGATGAATGAGGAATTCCATTATGAACATCTTCTTCTGTAAGCTCCTTGTTTTGAGCCAAATCATCAGGAAAAATACATGTACTTAATAAAGAAATCACTCGTTTCACTCCGGCTAAACGACATGCCTCAAGTGTATTAAGAGCGATATACATATTCTGTGAAAAAAAATCTGCCTTCCGGTTCATGTTTGCAATGAGCCCCCCGACAAGACCTGCACAATTGATCACTACCTCAGGTTTTATATCGGCAATATATTCAATTGTAGCTTTTTTTTCGGTAAGGTCAACATCATAAATATCAATCTGCTTCCCAAAGGTCATTTCTGAACCAAGAAGACCTTTTCCGCCGGTTACAAGGACAGAAGCGCTTAAATCTTGAAAAGTCATAATTCTATTGTTTTGTGCAAAGATATTGATTTATTGAAAATAGAAGAAATAAATGAATTTATTTGAGACATTTATTTATTCTGCAATCAATTAAGAACGGTGGTGGAGATGTAGGACAATACACCGGTAGATAAACTTGGCCGCGGATTACCAATGGTTTGCAATGAGGCGAAGAAATTAAACAAAAAGGTCGAACTTATAGAATTTGTCGAAGAGTTCATTGTGAAGCTTTATCTCTAGTGATACTTGTTAATAGAACACGGATAACGCTGATTTAGCGGATGCTCACGGATAAAAATTAATCAGTGTAAATCCGCCCAATCAGTATCATCAGCGTTCTATTTTTTGAGTAGTTACTGTTTTTCAAGCAAGATATTAACTATTCTCATAGCGGTTTTACCATCCCATAATTCCGGTATAGTTGATATTTTATCGGGTCTGTTAAATAAAATATTTATATTAGAAAGGATCTTTGTAAAATCAGTCCCTATAACCCGGTTAGTCCCCTTTTCAACAGTTACAGGTCTTTCGGTATTATCTCTGAATGTAAAGCACGGAATGCGGAGATATGTACATTCTTCCTGTATTCCGCCACTGTCGGTGATTACAAAGGATGAACTTTTTACCAGCCTGCCGAAATCGAAATAACCTAAAGGGGGAAGCAAGCTCACAGCATAGGAAAGATAAATCGGAAGAGTGTCGGTCAATACTCTGTTGATTTCCTCCGGCATGGTACGGTCAAAGCTGCGGAGTCCAGACTCTATATGGGCAATTTTGATATTCATCTTGGCGGCGGTAATACAGGCAGCCAGTGTAGAATTTACGTCTCCGACAACAATAATGAGGTCTGGCTTTTCCGCATACAGTACTTTTTCTAATTCGAGCATTATCCCGGCTGTCTGCAAGGCATGCGAGCCGCTGCTGACGCCAAGGTTATAGACGGGTTCAGGTAATTCAAGCTCGTGAAAAAACTTTTCAGACATTTTCTCATCAAAATGCTGTCCTGTATGGCAAATCTTATGCACTACGCAATGGCTGAACTTTGTCAATTCCCTGTATAATGGGGCAATTTTGATGAAATTGGGACGGGCGCCGACGATGGAGAGGAATTTTTCCATTATTTTGATTCTTTTTTAGAAATATACGCCTTATCCTTGTTGTACCGATGAATTATAACGAACAAACTTGCAAGGAAAAAGGGTATTAATGGAATTTTATATCTGACTAAAGCGCCGAAATTGGCAGTAGATAATCCTATCATAAAAGCATAAGGGATTGCATAAACAAGAGAAAAAACCACAAGGGAATTGTCGAATAAATTCCTGAGCATAAATTTCAAACCATTTTTTACTAACGTAATTAAACTTACTAGAATTACATAAAGAGTAAGAAGCAGAAGCAAAGTGTTCTCCAAAGCAGACACCACCATCACGGGATTTCTGGCTTCCCAGATAAAAGGTCTGAAAAGACCTGCTATTACAGCTTGTGGCGCGAAAGACAATACACTGGGAATGGTTGGCTCAAAATTGCCGATATCGAATGAATTACCGCAATAATATTCCTGCTTGAGATCCTGCTGAGTTACATAAGCTTTTTCAAGCAATTTATCCAGCGAAGAATACTCTTTACCAGCAATTGAACCGAGATAGGACAGAAGCAGGATTCCTCCTCCTCCGAAAACTATTAAAATTACCGGAGTAAGCGCTGTCCTTAAACGAGCGCTTTTAATAGTAAAAAAATAATAATGGATTAGCATTATAATAATACCCAACAGAACTATGTAAAGCATAAAAGGACGGACAGAAAGTAACAAATAACCGCAAATAATTAACCCTGTTGAATTCCAGAATATTCTTCTTTTGGAAATTAACAGATTGTATGAGCAATAAATAAACCAGCAGGTTGCCGAATAAGTATAAGTATCCTTTAATATTCCGGAACCCCAAAATGCTACCGACGGAATAAAGAGAAACGAAAATACTAACGCGGACTTTGTCCCTTCAATTTGAGAGATGAATAATCTGAAGATTTTCCATATTCCAATATAACTTATAGAAGCTAAAACTATCGTCATAAGTATATAACGAAACATGCCTAAAAAAGCAAAAAGAGTCGTGTATTTAGCAATTATAAATGACTGTGTATTATAAAAAAGGTAGTATTCCAGAAATGGATCACCGGTGTCAACGAGCGCACAATAATAGTCATACCTGGCAGGAAGAAAAAGAATAGAAAAAAATGTTACCGGATCTTTAAAAAGAAGCTTGGCTATGGCAACAGAATAACCATAATACATGCTGGTATCACCCTCATGATAATAGTAGGTATATATGAGACATAGGCCAATTCCTCCTATGATTTTTACGAGCAGGCCAGGAATAAAATATTTTTTTTCATAGGCATCATTTAATACTTTTAGTTTGATTCTGGATGCGATAAATATTAAAATAATACAATAAACCGGAAGAAGCAGATAATCAGTAAGTACTATTCTGGCTGACCAATATTCTTCAAAAGAATTCATTGCTGATTTTTAATAGATTTGATTGATTACCAGATATTTAACAAATTCAATTAAAAAATAATTTGTGAAAATCTGTGTAATCTGTGGCTTAATTTTCTATTTTCCAATTTATATTTAGTTTATAATCAATCATTTAAATACCGTGAACGGTTACGTTTTTTTGTATTTTTGTTTCAAAATTATAAAACTTTTGTTTTGCAGTGTATATAAATCAATATTTTTATAATTTATCAGTAATTAAACAGTTTAATTAAATACAAACGGGTACTATACTGCCTTATGGCAGTATAGTACACCGTTGGGCATATTTAATATTACTACTTGACATGAGCTTATTGTCGTATAAAACGAAAAAATATAATGGGTAAATATGAAAAGTTATTGATAAAAATTCTACGAGGGACATCTGATGCTAATATTTCTTTTTCAGAGATATGCCAATTGTTAAAAAAATTTAGCTTTGATGAACGAACTAAAGGTGACCATTATATTTTTACAAAAGAGGGTATCGAAGAAATACTGAATTTGCAACCTAAAAGAGCAAAGTTTAAACCATATCAGGTTAAGCAAGTTCGCAATCTCATAGTTAAATATAAATTGAAGTTGGAGGAAGAAGATGATGAGCAAATATGAAATAATCGTTTATTGGAGCGAGGAAGACAAGGCGTTTATTGCTGAAGTACCTGAATTGCTTGGATGTATGGCAGATGGAGAGACATATCAAAAAGCCATTTCAAACGCTGAAGTTATTATACAAGAGTGGATTGAAACTGCCAAAGAATTAGGTCGTGTAATTCCTCAACCCAAAGGACGATTAATGTATGCCTAACAAATTAATGAATGGCTTTATTCTGTCTGAATAATATAACCGAGGTATGTATTTTTTTAAGTTAATCATTACTTATCGCAGATTATAAAGTTAATTTATAAATGAAACATTGCAAACATAATAAATTTATTTCATTTATACATGAAACATAATTTCAAAGTCCGGATTTATATAATTTCCGGTAAACTTTATATATAAACTTCAGCCTTTTCTCATCATTTGGATAATCTTTGTATGTTTTAGGCGGTAAGCTCATAATTTCATTAAACTCATTAATGCTTAGACCTAATTTTTTACATATATATTTTTTTTCTTCCTCCACTTTAATTGAATCAAAAGGTTTATTAGTTAATTCCTTCAATGCTTCATTCCGTGTCATTTCCCCATTACATATTTGTGTCGAAAAAATTGCACGGCGATAATCAATACCAAATTTTTCGGGTAAATAATAGCTCTGAATAAATTTAGTATAAAGCGACTCATGATGTTTTCCGCCATAGTCGCGCCAATTCAATTCCTGTTCAAGAATTTTTATTGCATCTTTTTTATTATATGGTATATAATTTAAAGGATAGAGCATTCTGATTCCTTTAATGGTTTTATAGTAAAATTCTTTTTGAGCTCCAAAAGTCGGAAAGGTTCTGAGTTTTTTATTTCCGAATTTTTTATGGAGCGTTTTTAAATATCTGACATCTTTAGCGTTATAATGCCAGTATTTAGGAAGAATGCCTTCGGTAGTATAATTACCGCCGCTAAAAACATATTTAATATTATGTTCAACGGCAACTTTGTGCAACGCTGCCGGTATGGCAATATCAGTCGGGGTTTCGGCTTCTATTACCGAAGCTTTAAGGAATGACAGTTGTAAATCGCGGAATTCTTCCCAGTCGAGTATATAAGTATAAAGATCAATGTTCAGCTTATTTAATATTTTTTTTATGTTGGTTACTGCAATTTCCGAATCCCATCCGTTATCCAGATGTACGGCCAAAGGTCGCAATCCGAGTTTTTTTGCAATGTAAGCGGTATAAATACTGTCAACGCCGCCACTGACTCCTGTAACGCAATCATAATTGTTTCCTTTACCTGATTTTTTAACCTTTTCAACGAGATAAGCAATTTTTTGAGCGCCGAGCTCTCCATGATAGACCAATTTGGATGTTTTTTCAAAAAAATCGGTACAGTGATTACAAGAGCCATTTTCGTCAAAAACAATATCAGGGTCGGAGGTATCCATTACGCATCTGTTGCATTGCTGATAATTAGCGGATTTAATAGTTTCTATGTTCTTTATTATATCTGCCAGTACTTTGGTCTGATACTTTCTGGAGAATTTTTCGTCCTGAATTGTATTGCAATGAATAAAACTGCAGGTCAAAAATTCATAGTACAATTGTTCAAGTAATTTGTACAAATGTTTTGCGTCCTGTACTATATAACCGGCATTTGTCGCTTTAATAAAGTCTTCCTGTAAATGGGAATTTAATCCTTTTTTTTCTTCCACATCGTAATATTTTTTTTTTAATTTATTTGCTTCTTCATCATTTGCATAACATAATAAAATGGTTCGTTTAATTCCTATATAAGCATAAATTTTTGTACCTATAGCGGAGTAATCATTGAACAGTAACATTAAATTATTCCTGGCTAAGTCTTTCAAAAATTCATTATTAGATTTTTTCGGAAAAATATTAATATGTCGTTTAATGTCAGGAAAATTTCCTTCAATCATTTCATTTATTTCCGTAGTAATATTGATACCATAAAAATTGAGATTTAGTTTAGCCACACGGTTATTTTTAATAAAATCATCAAGAACTCCGACAACGCTTTTAACAGGATGCCATTTATAAATGGTTCCAACGATAGCAATATTTAACGCATTGTTATCCTGTTCGATTCCTTTTGCGTCTTCAATTGCATCAGGGTCATAACCATTAGGAATAATAAAAAAATTTTTATTTTTAATTAATGATGAAATTTTTATTTTTACAAATTCAGATACAGTAGTTATATAATATGCATTTCTGACGATTTTTCTTTCAAAATGGGTATTCCAAAGATTGATAAAGAAGTTTTTTTTGATAGTAATAGATTGTGTCCATGGATCGCGATAATCGGCTATCCACGGGATATTAAATTTTTTGCTGAGTTTAGAGGCATAACTGAATAAAACATAAGGGTCGCCGGTGGCAATAATAGCATCTGCATTGTTTTCTTTTAAATATTTTTTTGCAGCAAAATAACGTTGCGATTTTGGTCCTGTTAAAAAAGAAAATTGGGCAAATTCGTAATAAGCCGTTATTAATCGCCGCAGGAATCGAAATTTTGATTCTCCGTATTTAAGCATTAATTTATTTGGAAGATTGGGGAAATATGGTGTTTTGATAATTGTGCCCTTATCAGATTCTTCAATTATTGTATCGGACGATTCTCCCGGTGAGATATAATCATTTTGATTGCCGTATTTGTTGCTCCATTGGCGGGTTACTACAATCGGATATACGCCATATTCATAAAGATATTTATACCAGCAAAATGGTCGTAATCCGCCAACAGAAACATAAGGGGGGAAATCGTAAGTAAGAATTAGAACTTTTTTCATCTTCGTGCTTTGTCTAATAATTTCTTTACAAATTTACGCTTATTATCAAAAAAATAATAATAATTCATAAAAGAGTTAAACTCTAAATGAGCCGTTGGCTGGCTACTCATATATGAGTCGAATTCTTGCTCTGTCAGTCCGATTTTTTTTATAAAAAACATTTTGTCGTGATTTAAAAGAATCCTGTCGCTGTATGGATGATTATCTAATTGTTTCAAGGCATCTTCTTTTGTTATTTGTCCGGCACAGATTAATGTCGAAAGGTAAATCAATATCAATAACAGACGATTTAAAAAAAGCCCGTTGAACATCTTTTAGCTGGAGCCAATCTATTACATAAGTGAACAAGTCGTAGTTTAATGATTTTATAAGATTTTCAATATTCAATACTGATTTTTCAGTATTCCACCCGCCATCAACATGAACAAGAAGTGGCCGGAGCCCCCATTGCTTAGATAAATATGATAAATAAGAGCTATCCAATCCGCCGCTTACTCCGATTATACAATCATATGATTTTTTTTCACCTGAATTTTTTATTTTAAATATTAATTCATTTATGTTGTTATGTTTCCGACGTGTTCTCCTCATCAAGTCGAAATATGTATTGCAAATGCTGCACCTGCCGTTATTATCAAACGTCAATTGCTTATAGTCTTGCGTTGATAAAATGCAATTATTACAGGTTAAAATCGGCTCGTCCATTTAATACAAAAATTGTTTTTAGTTCAGAAGGAGATGGATAATTTATTAAAATAGCTTTGTATTTTCCATAGAAAACAAATAAGCTTCCGGCTGCAGCAGCTGATGCCCCTACCTCAATAGCTGTTTTCATATCTAATAAAGAGCTTGCGCCTCCGCATGCAATAACAGGAACACCAATATTATGACTAACGAACTTTATAAGTTCAAGGTCATAACCATGCAGGGTTCCATCTTTATCAATAGAATTAATAAAAATTTCTCCGACTCCGATTTCATCAAGCTCTTTAATATAATTTATTAGTTCAGTTGTTGTCTCAGTCGTACCATTGTTTATGTAAATATAATAATTGTTATTTTCTTTTTTTACATCAATACTTACAACAATTGACGAACTTCCGAAACGAGCGATGGCATCTTTTTAAAAAATCATAATCGGGTTTTGAAAAAAATGAATTTTGGGAAATATCAAGAAGAACAACTTCATCAACTTCTTTTTCGCTAAAAATTCTCACGGCAGTTAAAGGGTCACCGATGTAAATTCGTTCATTAAAACGGATAGTTTTAACTAAAACACCATTATCATATAACAATACAGGTATTATCCTTTTATAATTGCTCATCCGCTAAAATTAGAAAATTTCTGAATAGCTGCATCCCAAATTTGTGGCTTTTCTCAGGATGAAACTGTAAGCCAATCAGATTATCCTTTTCAAACCCTGAAACAAATTCATATCCATAATGGGTTGTGCATAATATATCGGCTTCATTTTTCATCATAAGATGATAGGAGTGGGCAAAATAAAAGCGAGGGTTTGTAATACCGGAAAATATTTTACTTTCTTTTTTAATATTAATATCGGTGAAAGTCCTAGTTTTGTTATATTTTCTATTACCGTATTGAACGCTCCTATGCCGGGCAGTATTAATGCTTTTGCAGCAGATATAATTTCATAATCTGAGGTAACACAAACATTTCCGGTAAATCTTTTTACCATATTATATATTGCTCCCGAATTTCCAATATTGTAATCTACAATTACGACCATTATCTTTTTGTATTTTATTTAGAACCCAAAGATAGCATTTTTTTACTTTTATTGTATCTTTGCCAAATATATTAATCGTTATGCCAAATGTATTATTTCTATTGACTTCTGCATACCCGTTTGACAAAGGAGAAAATTTTATTGAGACCGAGATTCCTTATTTAGATAAAGCCTTTGATAAAATTATTATTATATATTCTTCCAAAAGCAAAGGACCGTTAAACAGGTATATACCTAAAAATACGGATGTTTTATTTTATAATGCAAATCTTAATTTTTTTTTAAAACTAACCAGCTTAATATATGCGTTTTCACCATTATCATGGAACGAGATACGGCATATTGGGAATAATCTTAAATTAAAGCTCTCTCCTGGCATTTTAAAAATATTGTTCATTGAAATCATAAAGGCAAAAAAACTGGCAGCATTTCTCAAGTATCATATAAATTCATTTAAAAATATAAATAAAATTTATTTATATTCTTATTGGAATGATTATAGGGCATGTGCAATTTCAATGATAAAGCAACATAATCATGACATAAAAGCTTTTTCCAGAGCACACGGGTGGGATACTTATTTTGAGAGGCATCCATATAATTATCTGCCAATGAAAAATTATATGTATTTAAATCTTGACGGAATATTTTTCATTTCAGAAAACGGGAAGCAATATACTTCTAAAATATTTCCTGAATATTCTACAAAGTATTTTGTTTCCAGACTCGGAACTAGAAACACAACGCCTCTAAAAATGATACTCAGCATTGAAAAAATCAATCTGTTGAGCTGCTCAAGTATTATTTCATTAAAAAAAATACCGTTAATTATTGATAGTTTGATATTAATAGAAAATATCCGCATTAATTGGTCCCATTTAGGAGATGGTTCAGAAAGAAAGAATATTGAAAAATATGCAATTGAGAAATTAACTGACAGGAGAAATATATCATTTACTTTTCATGGATTAATTTATAATTCTGAAGTACTTGAATATTATAAGAATAATGATGTAGATTTATTTATTAATACAAGCTCAACCGAAGGTATTCCTGTTTCCATAATGGAAGCTATGTCGTTTGGGATTCCTTGTATAGGTACAAATGTAGGAGGGGTGTCAGAAATTATTGAAGATAATTACAATGGTTTCTTATTACCTGCAAATCCATCACCAGAAGAGGTTACGTCTATAATTTTGAGATTTTATTATTTATCTGAACAGGAAAAACAACAACTAAGACAAAACGCTTATAATACTTGGGAAGAGAAATACAATGCTGAGAAAAATTATACTAAATTTATTGAACAAATTTTAAAGTTGTAAGGCTCATCCGTGTTTTTCGTTTATTGCATTTTGGGGTAAAATGATTTATAAACAAAAGGCTGCGTATAGCGGTATGGATTTGATATTATTTTCGAAACCGAAGTTCTTTTCTGAAAACCTTATGGAGTAAGGTGGGTTATATTTATTGCAATAAACAGGGATTTTCACGGTTATAAAAATACCCTCAAATAATCCACAACCTCAACCATCCAACTAGTCACTTCATTATTGTATTACATTGATTAAAATCCAATTGTAAATTCTTCGTAGTTTTTCTTCTCAT
>JACQWN010000322.1 GCA_016209245.1 Bacteroidia bacterium | reverse complement strand
TCTTGCTTTTCCGCCGGTTCCGCTTTCATAGCCAATTACAACCCGTACTTGCTCGTTTGTCAATAATTCTTTCGCTTTAATTTTGAGTTTATCCATGAGGTGTGCCTCCGCTTCAATTAAAAATTAAAAATTAAAAAAAAGATTGTCCAAGCTTTTTATAATTTTCATAAGGACCAAGCTTTTTGACTTGTTCAACGGTATTGTTTACAACTTGCGCCCATTTAGCTCCTTCGGCAGCCGATACCCATGAAAATACTATACGATTGATGTCAACACCCATAAAATCCAATAAACTTCTGAAAACCATCCAGCGCCGGCGTGCATGAAAGTTTCCCGAAGTATAATGGCAGTCGTTCGGATGGCATCCCGACACAATAATTCCATCAGCGCCAAGGGCGAATGATTGCAGGAGCAACATAAAATCAATCCGTCCGGTACACGGGAAACGGATAATACGTATATTCGATGCGTATTTAATACGGCTTGTTCCTGTCAGGTCAGCGCCTGCATAAGTACACCAGTTGCAAACGAATGCGACTATTTTTGGTTCAAAGTTGGGCATAGTTGGTTATTAGTTTTTAGTTTTTTTGGTTTTTTATTTTCATTAAATAATAAAAGATGTTAGAAACTGTAGTTTGTTTCCAGTATATTTTCATTCCTATAATTTAATTATTATTTTACCAATTTATTTACAATAATTCCATTGTATATTTAATTCTCATTGTATAAACCATGCATAATTGTTAGCCACAGTCTTACTTTTCAACGTATTTTTCTAAATAATTTTATTTTTTATTTTCAATTATGTTTCCCAACCATTTATAATATGCCGAAATATTATCCTTATCAATAATTCCGTGTCCACCTTCTGATGTCGTTACAAATTTAACTTTTGCTCCAACTTTTATTAATTTATCTACCAATTGCTTTGTGAGATCATAAGGACAATTCAAATCATTTTTGCTGTGATAAATAAAAACTGGTATTTGTTTTAACGGTTTTAAATATTTTGTATTAAGAAAATCGGGGTTACCTTTCCCGATATATTTGCTCGCAAGATTCGGATGACCGGAAAATACGGCGATGCCTTTAAATAATTTCGGATATTCATAAAAAATTCGATATGCTCCATACCCGCCCATCGAAAAGCCTGCGATAATTATTTTTGTTGTATCAATAGGGTAGTTATTAATCACATCATTTATGGCTTCTTTAACATCAACTTGGGCATTGTCAATGGTAAAGCAATTAGACGTTCCTCTGCCAAAAGGGGCAATTTCAATAAAATTATTTTCAGTTAGTGAATTATAAAGCATAGCCTGATCGTCAGAGCCGCTTCCGTGTAACATAACAAAAAGCGGATACTTTTTATTATATTCAAAATTTTCAGGGATTTTTATACTGTATGGTTGCAATGTGCTATCAATCTTTGAAAGAAAAGCTCTCCTGAAAATACCCTTTTTATTTGAAAGTAAATGATTATCTTTTTTTAATTCAATAATATAATTATAGTAAGTCAAATATCTTTCTCTGATATCGCCTGCTGTTTCATATTTTTTTACCTTCTGATATTCTTTTACAAGGTTTTGCAACATAAAATGCAGCGTATTGTAATCACCTTGTGATATGTTGTTTTTTATATCGTCAAGAGATATTTTATCCTTCTCATATTTTATTTCAGGTAGTACAGTAAATGGTATTTCTTCTTTCGAATTATCGGAACATCCTTTTGATAGTTGTATTTCTTTGTATAGTTCTGTGTAAATATAGTTATCGGCTGAACGTACAGTAATGTAATAGCCGCTTGATTTAGTTGATTCTGAAAATGAAATAATTTTAATTTTTAAGGTATTTCCTGCAATAATATTTTTTTGTTCAAGCATTGCAAGAGAATATGAATGAGTAATATTTTTGGGCGGTTCAAAGGACGCCAAAATGTATTCCCTTTTACTAAGTTCACTTTGTATTAGAGTATCAAATTTTAGATAATAGAAATTTTTGTCATTATCGCCAATAGCTTTAACAAAACACAAGTTAATGCCAATGTCTTCGGTAAACAAGGGGTGGTATGGGTACACTTCGCTCCAGGGAAGAAGTAATTCAAAATAACTTTTACCATTTGTAGTTTTACAAACAAATTGTGTCGCACTGCTAAGTGGTTTTCCTGAAAGGTCAATGTTATAGTACCATACACCTTTTTTGGCGGGAAACTGTTTTGATTTATTCTCGGGCGAAAACCTCAATACATAAAATTCTCCCGTCGGTTTTCCAAAATCAGGTTTTGCAATGACCAGATGAAATCCATCACCATTTTGATATGCACGGTCACGCCAGATAATAGTATCACTGTCAGTTTCAATTAGTAAATATAAGTATGTATGCTCATATACCATTTTATAGTGTACTGTAAAAACTTTGTTTTGTTCATTAGTTTTTTCTACGGAAAAATTCTGCCATTCAAATATGTTTAATCCTTTGTCCGGAAGTCCGTCTACTACCGGAGGAGTTTCAAAAAAAGGAATATTCAATACATTAGTTTGTCCGAAAGATGTAATACTCGAAAAGACCATTATCATTCCTAAAATAAAATATTTTTTCATACCATTTACTAAATTCGTTTATGTTTTTTTAAGACTGGGACTATTTTCTTATAGAAACCATTTGTTTATTTCAATAATACTAATTCAGATGTAAAAAAGTTTTTTGGTTGATTTGTATTTTTTTTAACATAATCCTTTATTCGTTTTTTTTCATGCAGGGTTTTATCACTTCATTTTTATTTTCATACTCGTTTATTTTATTGTACCGTTTTTCACCCCGTTGTTTCTATCTAATAACTAACTAACTATTAAGTAATAACAAATAACTAAAAAAACTAATCACTCAACAACGCCGCCACTTCAGCATAAACCTGTTTATTAGTATATCCATAAATATCAATTGATTTTGACCGGCAAAGAGCGACACAAGTACCGCAACCCTGACATAAGCCGGGATTAATTTTGGCAATAGTCTTAATCAGCTTGCCGTCTCTTGTTTTGATTTCTTCCTTTTCAATTGCGTTATAAGGACAAACAGTCTGGCAAAGAAAACAACCTACACAAGTCGAATAGTATGGCGGTAACATGCGGTTGACAAAAGCTATCAATGGTTCGCGTGTAAGCTCATCGTTCGAGAATAGATTTTGAACTTTTGAAGCTGCACCGGACGCTTGAGCTACTGTATCAGGAATATCCTTAGGCGCCTGGCATGCTCCGGCAAGGAAAATTCCTGCAGTATTGGTTTCGACAGGTCGTAGCTTTGGATGCGCTTCTGCAAAGAAATGATAGGGGTCATAAGATACATGCACTTTTTGTGCAAGCTCTTCGGCTCCGTCATTAGCAATACCTGCAGTAGCAAGCACGACCATATCGGCTTCAATTTCTAAAGGTTTTGCACCTAATAAAGTATCGGCGCCGACTACTATATATTTTCCATTTCTTTCATATATTCTTGATACGCGGCCTCTGACATATTTTACACCATCCTCTTCAATTGCACGGCGCACAAATTCTTCATACATCTTTCCGCCTGCACGGATATCCATATAGAAAACATAAGGCGTTCCTTCATGAACCTTATGCTTGTATAACATTGCATGTTTTGCAGTGTACATGCAACAAATCTTTGAGCAGTACTCGATACCTTTTGCAGGGTCTCTCGAACCTGCACATGCAACAAAAACAACAGTTTTAGGAGTAGTCCCGTCCGAGGGTCTCTTTATTGCTCCTAATGTTGGTCCTGAGGCGGAAGCCAATCTTTCAAACTGCAAACCGTCAATTACATCTTTATATTTATTGTAGCCATATTCAGGAAAAAAGTCAGTTCTTTTTATATCGAAGCCCGTGGCAAGGACAATAGCTCCTATTTCTACTTCAATAATTTCATCTGTCTGCTCGTATCGTATTGCTTTAGTAGGACATATTTTTTCGCAGACTTTACATTTCCCTTGTGTAAAATACGTACAATTTTTTCTGTCAATAACAGGTTTATTAGGAACAGCTTGAGGGAAAGGCACATAAATAGCAGGGCGGCTTCCTAATCCCTGTTCAAATTCGCTGGGTATTTTCTTTTGCGGGCATTTTGTTGTACAAAGTCCACAACCTGTGCATAATTTTTCGTCAATGCTTTTAGCTTTTTTCCGTATCTTAACTTTGAAATTACCGATAAATCCTTCAAGCCCTTCAAGCTCTGCATAAGTATAAAGAGTAATATTCGAATGTTGGGCTACCTCTACCATTCTTGGGGTTAGAATACATTGTGAGCAATCGAGCGTAGGAAATGTTTCGGAAAGCTGTGCCATATGCCCCCCGATGGAAGGTTCACGTTCAATCATAATAACTTTATGTCCGCCGTTGGCAATATCAAGGGCTGCCTGAATACCGGCGACTCCCCCTCCTATTACAAGTGCGGTTTTGGTAACAGGCACTTTTATCGGGAATATAGCTTCATTACGTTTGAGTTTTTCGACAAGGGTTCTGACAATATCAATCGCTTTCTGAGTGGTGGCTTCCTCTTTGGGATGAACCCACGAGCAATGTTCCCTAAGATTTGCCATTTCGCATAGAAACGGATTAAGCCCCGCTTCAGCAGTTGCACGCCGGAATGTAGGCTCATGCATACGGGGTGAACAAGCCGCTACAACTACTCCGGTTAGCTTCTTCTCTTTTATTGCTTCTTTAATCATGTTCTGCCCGGGATCAGAACACATATATTTATAATCTACACTATGTACTACACCTGGTAATTGTGAACATGACTGAGCGACTTTGGCACAATCAACCGTACCTCCTATATTTTCACCGCAATGACATATAAATACACCTATACGAGCCATTTTTACCTCCGAAATATTTATTGTTCTTCAACTTCTTCTGCTACCGTTTCTTTTTTTGTCTTTTCCTTTGCCTTTACTTGCTCAACCGGCTTTTCTTTTAAAATTACAGGAACAAAGTGACGCTGTAACCCTAATTCTTTCTCTTTTATACCAAGTGTAAGTCCGATTGCCTGAGTAAGATATAATATGGGAATATCAGTTTGCTTATTTAAGTAATTGTTAATTTCAGGTCGTCTCATATCAAGGTTCGAATGGCACATAGGGCAAACAACAATAATAGCCTGAGCGCCACGTATTACTGCATCATTGATGATTTTTCCTGAAAGTTTTGCGACTATATCAGTGCGTGAAACCGACAGACCGGCTCCGCAACATTCAGTTTTAAAAGCCCATTCAATTGGTGTAGCTCCAATCTGTGACATTATTTTATCCATTGACTGAGGATCTTCACAACGGTCAAACTGAAGTATCTTAGGCGGACGTACTAATAAGCAACCATAATAACATGCAACATAGTGATTAAATTTTTTACTGATTTTACTTTCAAGCGACTGACTAATATATTTTTCGAGCCATTGAACTAT
>JACQWN010000357.1 GCA_016209245.1 Bacteroidia bacterium | reverse complement strand
ATCTTTTTGCCGGCGATGAAAAACTTGAAACAAAACCAAAAGAAAATCCGGTGGAGGAAAAAACTTCATTTATCAGATTATTTCCAAACCCTAACGATGGTAATGTTACCATGGAGTACAGTCTTTCAACCGGTAACGACGGCCGGTTTGTAATCCGAAATCCACAAGGCGTGGAAGTCGCAAATTACATACTATCGGCAAAGAACAAGATAGCATGGATTAATAATGATATGCTTGACAACGGAGTCTATATTTATACAATCTATGAGGGTGAATCCGTTATTGAAACTGGTAAAATTATTATCGTGAAATAATTACATTTTAAAAATTCGGATGAGGTTGTTCAGCTAGATTCTTTATATTGATTGCCGATATTACGAAAACCTTTTCAAGTAAAACTCTTCAATTTTTTAAATACCTGTTCCGGTGTAATACTCCTGATACAATGGCAATCGTGTGATTTCCTGCAATCGTTGCATTCTTTATCGAGAACAAGAAAAGTTGAATTTATCCCAACCGGAGCCCATCTGCCGGGATGAATAGGATGCATAGGCGCATATAAACCGAGGGCATACTTTCCAAGAGCGGCGGCAATATGCAATGGGCCTGTGCTTGCAGCTACTATTCCATCAGCGCTATTTATAAAGCTAATCAATTCCGATAATGATAACTTTCCGGTAAGGTCGGTAATTCTTTCCTGAAATTTGTATAAAAATTCTTTCATCAAATCAGCTTCTTCTATGGTCCCGGTAATAAATATTTTATATTTTTCCTGCGGTAACATAGCAATTAACTGCGAAAAATTTTCCAAGCCCCATTCACGTGCACTGCCTTTGGATTTCGGGTGAAGAAGTAAATTAAATTTTGAAGATGATAAAAGCCCGGATAGATTTTCAGGCAATGGTTCAATTTTAGAAATACCATAGTATTGGGGAATTTCATCAAGATTGAATAATTGAGCGATTCCGAGCGGTTCTAAAAGTTTGATATTCAGTTGAATTTCGTGCAAATCGGAACGACGTCTTGTGAAATGCACTCTTTTATTACAGTATATATTATTGTATATACGGTGCGATGTGCCTATTCTAATTGGGATACGCGCTTTTGATGCAATTTTAGCGATTTTTTTATGTGGAAAAACATGAATAATTATATCTGCTTCGGTTAATTGAAAGATTTTAATTTGTTCTTTAACAGGCAGTTTCCTTATAATATCCCAGTCCAGAAATTCATCAATGTATAAGTTTGTTTTAATTAAATCTTTTGTATAGCTTTTACCTAGAAAGGAAATAGTAATACCAGCATAATGCTTTTTTAAAATTGCGATAAGAGGAAAGGTAAGAACGACATCACCGAGATTATCTACCCTGCTGATAATTATTTTTTTCCATGTCATCTTGTTTATCTTATAAGAAGAAGATAGCCTTTTTTGGAATATTGTTCTTCACCTGATTCAGCTTTGATAAAATAATAATATGTACCTGCAGGGACACGTAAACCGGAGGTATTTCTTCCATCCCAAGTAATGTTTTTAGCCGTTACAGTATAGACGACCTGCCCCCAACGATTCATAACAGTAAATTTATAAATCGTATAACCATTAGTTTTTATAAAAAATACATCATTTTTACAATCACCATTAGGGGTAAAAATATCGGGAAAGGTGAATGTATCGGTAACTGTAACTGTCGTATCTGTTGTATCCCTGCATTGTTTTCCAGCATTTACTATTAACTCAATATTATAGGAGCTTTCATGAGAATAAGTGTGTAATATCTTTTTAGAGGTTGCTGTTGAATTATCTCCAAAGTCCCATTTATAATTATATGTATAGGTATCAGGAAAATTACAGTCAAAAAATAAAGAATATGCTCCGTTATAGACATTTCTGTCAACAAGAATATTCGTAGTGGGTATATCATTTACAGTAATATAATTAGCTCTAGTACAATCATCTAATAGTGAGTCATCACAAAATATTTTTAATCTTACAGTATATACATTTGGTGCAGTATAAGTGTGTTCAGGGTTTTGAAGATTTGATATTGGCGACCCATCATCAAAAGACCATTCCCATGTAATATTATTGCATAATCCGTCAGGAATGACTGTTGTATCGGTAAAGATTATGGGAACATTGTCACAAGTTGTGGTTGTATCGGCAGTAAATCCCACCTCAATTTGTGCAAATACGGTAGTACTTAATAATAATATTACTTGTATTGATATTAATTTAGTTAATTTCATTATGCAGTTCTATATTTGAGAGAAGATGTGAAATTTTCTCAAAAGGTACAAAAATATAAAATTATAATTGTTTGGGGTAAAAATATTTAAACATTTTCAGTCAATTTCTTAACAACTTTGAAATTATTTAAAAATTCTTTAGCAATTACCCTTAAAACAGTATATGTTGGAACAGCTATTATCATTCCTTTTATTCCTGCAAGACTTCCGGCAATCATAATGACCAGAAAAATTTCAAGTGGATGCGCCTTAACGCTGCTGGAATAAATCAGGGGTGCAAATATTAAATTATCAATTAACTGGACAATACTGTAAACAATTACCATATAACCGATTAAAGGCACAATTTCGGAATAAAAATCGGCATGAAGATTGGCAGTAATTCCGATAGCAATACCAATAAAAGCGCCGATTAATGGCCCGACATAAGGAATAACATTTAATAATCCGGCAAAGACGCCAATTAAAGCAGCTTGCTGAAATTTCAGCCCGATAATCAACATTCCTGTCATTACCAAAAGCATTATTAACATAACATCTATGATGATACCAATGAAATACCGCATCAAAAGCTTTTTAACGGATAAAAGAATATGTCTTATTCTCAGGGTATATTGTGAAGGAGTAAGCAACAGAATTGCATCAGAAAACATATTATTATCCTTGAGGAAAAAAAAGGTAATAAATGAGATAGCAAAGAAAGCTACAAGAATATTACCGAATAATCCAAGAATTACGCTAAAAAGATTAGATATTTGAGAAATATTTACGAATGATATTATTTTTTCCGAAATGTAATTAAGTATATCCATACTTTCTTTTCCAGCAATCTGAAACCGGCTAAACCAATTTTGTAAATTTAATAATGGTTCCTGAAAATATGTTCGTACCTGCTGTATATCAATCGTTGAAAGCTCATGTGCTTCGTAAGCGACCAAAGGGATGATAATTGTCAAAACTGATGTTACAATCGCCCAAATTAAAATTAGAACTATTAATGCGCATAATGCACGCGGCAGCCGGAATTTCCTTAACCTGGCCTTTTCAAGTAAATGAACAAGCGGATGTCCAATTAATGCAAGAACTGCAGATATAAGAATATAGACAACAATAGTACGGAAATACCATATACAGAATCCTGCTATTATTACGCCTATTGTTCCTCCAATATATCTGTATTTTTTATCCGGCATTTATGAATTATTACAAAACAAAAATGAGTCCCCTTTAAAAAGTCTTTTTTAGAATGGTCTCAAAAATAAATATTTTTAATAAATTTGTATGTTTTTTTACAAACTACCATCAAAATTAATATGAGATTTCAAAAGTACATTATTTTCAACATTTTATTTTGTTTAACGCTTATTTCTGCAACCGGTCAGGAGCATTACTGGATATTCTTTACCGACAAACATGGAACAAGCTTTGAACCATATTCCTATTTCGATGTAAAAGCCATAGAACGAAGAAATAATAATTGCATACCTCTTTATGATTCTACCGATTACCCTCTGAATGAGAGTTATGTCAAAACAGTTTCGGAGTATGTACAGGAAATTACAACGCATTCACGGTGGTTTAATGCTGTCGCAGTGATTGCTTACGAAAATCAAATTGCACATATATCGAAACTTGATTTTATAAAAGAAATATATCCTGTTTATTTACAAACAATAATTACAGGACATAAATTTGATACTGCAATTAGCGTTAGTAAGCAATGGTTATTGAATAATCAGACTGAGCGAATGGGTGGAAATCTTTTTAAAGATAAAGGTATTGATGGGAAGGGAATCAGGATTGCAATTTTCGATGGCGGGTTTCCTAATGTAGATACACATCCGGCATTTGAACATATCCGCAAACAAGGTAGAATAATAAAAACTTGGGATTTTGCATCTGACAAGGAAAATGTATATGGAAATATGTCGCATGGTACAATGGTGATGTCGTGCATAGGCGGAAAAATAAATGAAAAAAGAATAGGTCTTGCCACCGGGGCGGAATTTCTGTTGGCAAAAACCGAGGTAATGTTCGAGCCATTTTCTGAAGAGGAAAACTGGCTTGCCGCAGCAGAATGGGCTGATAAAAACGGAGCCGATATTATTAACAGTTCGCTTGGCTACACATATAACAGGTACTTTCAGGAACAAATGGACGGTAAAACCAGTCTTGTAGCACGAGCAGCCAATATGGCAGCGAAAAAAGGAATCCTGGTTGTCAATGCCGTTGGTAATGACGGACAACAACGATGGCAGTATGCCGGAACGCCTGCTGATGCTGACAGTGTGCTGTCGGTTGGCGGAATTGAACCGCAAACAGATTATCATACCTCTTTTAGCTCTTATGGACCTACTGCCGATTTCCGCCTGAAGCCCAATGTTTGCGCCTATGGACATGTTATTGCCGCAAGTAAAAAAGGACTGACAAAAACACAAGGAACTTCCTTTGCAAGCCCGTTAACGGCCGGCTTTGCAGCTTGTGCATGGCAGACTAACAGACAACTTTCAAATATGGAACTTTTCAGAGAAATAGAAAAATCAGGAGACCTTTACCCATATTTTGATTACGCTCATGGATACGGAGTTCCACAAGCATCGTATTTCCTTGATATGAAACAAAATTCACAAGACACTACTTTTACTCTAAGTTTTATTAACGATACTGCAATTATTAAACTAAAGGAACCACCTAAGATTGATTCGCATGATTACATATATTATCATTTTGAAAATAAAGAAGGAATATTAATTAAATATGCAGTTATACATCCACAAGGCAAGGATACGATTCCTGTTTATATTGATAAGCATTATACAGATTATATTTTAAGGATATTTTATAAAGGATTT
>JACQWN010000356.1 GCA_016209245.1 Bacteroidia bacterium | reverse complement strand
CAGCATTTTATGTATATCGCTAATTGTAAACGATTTGAACACGGTTTTAATAATGCCGGACATTATAACGTATCTCTCACTGCTTATAATTCCGACAATACTGCTGCAAATACTGCCTGGATGGGCTTTGATATAGTAGATTGTTCAACAGAAATAACCAACCCGCAACTTTCAGGTTCCACTTATGTAGATTGGAATAATATTTTACATTTTTGGGCCGGACGATATGAGCTAAGCTCTTTTTATTCATCGTATAATAATTCTAATGTCCATATAGGCGCCTGTGATGAAATTGTTCTTAATGATGGTGTAACCATTGAACCTGCAGTAGGTAAAGAAATTGTTTTTTATATTGACGAATGTTTACAAGGTTCGAATAACAAGGATATGCCGGTAGTAGACGATTATAAGCCGCAGCACGAAACCAAATGCTTAACTTCGGAACAATACGAAAATATAATAAAGAACAGTATTAATGGCGTGATATTATATCCCAATCCCAACAACGGAATCTTTATGCTTAGCTTTACCGCTCCAGAAACTAAAATCAGGCAATTTGAAATTTTTAATTCATTGGGCGAATTGATCTTAAAATATAATAATGTCGCCAAATCCAATTATCTGATAGATATATCTAAAAACAATTGTGGTATTTATTATGTAAAAATTCTTTATGAAAACAAGTCAGATGTTTTTAAAGTAGTTTATTCAATTGTAAATTAGACGGGTATGAAAACAATTTTAGCTGTTTTAGCAATAGCAGGGCTTGCTTATATTTTAAGCCCCGGATTTTATTCTGTAAAACAAAGCGCTAATAAGTTCGCTCTTACCAGAGAAATAGAGAAGAACCTTGCATTATATTCCGAACCCGATACATGTTTAAAAGCCGAGCCGGTTTATGATTCGTCATACATTAAAGAAAAAGAAGATAGCAATGACAGCGCCATGAGAGATAAAGTAATTTCGATAATTCTCAACTCATATTCAAAAATTAAAGTTTTAGATTATAAAGGATCTTTATTCGGCGTTTTTAAAGATGGCACCTGCGGCGATTATCCGGAATTAGATATTTACCTCGATTGTGAAGATGAAAATCCTACCACTGAACAGTTTGGATGGACGGGCAGCAGTTCCGTCCTTGATAATAAAAATGCCGATTTGTTGTTTTGTATAGTTAGTGGTAATTTTCAAAGATCAAATAAGGATTATGCCGTATTATTGTTAGGTACGCTTGTCGAGGGATACGACTGTTATGAAAGATGGATTACAAATGAAAAAGATGATAATATTAATAAAACTATAGTTGACGGTGTCGAGATAACTTATCCTTATTATGGTAATAATGTTTTTTCAAATAAAGATAATCTTTACACTGTGCCCACAACCAGTTTGGAATTTCATAATTTGACAATTTTGTATTTTAATTTTTACCCTAAAACAACAGACGGCAGTTCGACATCTTTCCCTGACCTTAGTATTTCTTATGGAGTTTTAGGAAGATTTGGCACTCATCAGGGTTATATATTTTTACACGATGAAGATAAGAATTTTTATTGGGATCCTATTATTTGCTCCCATGGTAATGAAGGAAATGTTAACAAAACATATATTTATCAATGGGATCCAATTACACTTCAACATAGCGAGAGAATTGATTGGGCTTCTGAAACAGTACCTAATATTTTTGAAGGCGGACCCAGAACCCGCCTTTATATAAGCAAAGCTATAGATTGCGATGAACCATATTATTCTTCCGAATAATTATATCAAACATATATGTTTTATATTCTTTTGCGGGTGTTTTATGCAAATTTTCTCCCAGGAAAACAACATAAAAATTGAAATATCCGTCTCTCCGGCTTTCAATTATTTATTCTTTAAACCCGTTGAAAAGATATATTATATTGATTCGACTCGTATGAGTATAAATCCATTCCCCAATTCACAAATAGTCAAACAAGTTGAACCCTTTGATAAATTGTCGATTAAATTATTTGAGTTAAATTTTGGATTACTTTTTCAATACAAGCTCGCCGAAAAGATATGGTTGAAATCAGGAATATCATTTTCAAAATACACTTTTAATAGTTATCATGAATATTATACCCGCGATATTTCAAATCCAAAATATCGACAACCTACTTTTCGAAAAGAATATAGAAAAACTGTTCATGGATTTATTAATGTCCCTTTGATAATGAATTATAAAATTAAAAATTCGGATAAAATTAATTGCTATGTGTCATTTGGCTTGACAACTTTATTTCACATAGGTTATTCTTTTATCGGAGAAGTACTTAGAGGTTATATTGATAAGGATTGGTTTTCGGAGGTAAAACGAAGATTTAATTTTACTTCCGGTTTTTATCTTGAATATCTATTATTTAAGAACATAGGATTGACAGTCGAACCTGCAATAAGCTATATTAATGCTAAAAAGATTTACGAAGATGCCAAAATGGCAAGTATTGTTTCATTTGAGTTACGAACCGGTTTATTGATTCATTAAAGAAAAAATATGAGATTTTTTTCTGTTATTATCCTTGTTTGTACTATTATTTCGCTTGCGCAATCGCAGGAAAAAAAAATCCAGGTTATTATCTTGGCATCTCATTATAAAGAATTATTACATTTTAAAGAAAAAAAGGGTCAACCACAGGAAATAATAATCATTGATTTTACCCATGAACATTATAAAAATATCAGAATGGGCTTGGAATTTACTTATAATTTTTCAAATAAGATGGGAATCAGAAGCGGTTTCTGTATAGTACCTCGGAATATTACTATTAATTATAATTCACCCAATAACTCCCCTTTTAACTATATTACAATTAATAATCAAAACTACCCAATCACATACAGAAAAATCTCATTACTTTACATAAATATACCGTTACTTATAAATTATAAAATTATTAATTATAAGAACCTCAATATTTATAATTCGATTGGCCTCACGCCGGAAATATATTTAAGCGGCAGAGAATATGATGTTTCAGGGTTTTTCTTTTCAAATTCAACCGACATCGGAAATTTAATAAATAAAACATTAGTGGATTTTACTTTTGGAGTACCCATTGAATACACTTTTTCAAAAAGATTCGGAATATATATCGAACCGTCGGAAAGTTATGGTTTAATTAAAATAAGCAAAGAAGCCAAATGGGCTAATATTTTTTTACTTGAATTAAAGTTTGGGTTATTGCTACAATGAATTTATACCGAATTTTTCTTCAGATGGTTTTATTACATCTTATTTATCATCACTAACTATATGAAAGTAAAGGTTTCTCTTTCTTTGTTTATTTTGATATTTTTATTTTCGTCTTGTAATCACACAAAAAATCAAACGGCTTCAAGCGGTTTCACAGGCGATTATATAATTGCCACAATTGAAACCGATAGTATTTATATTTCCGAAATTGACAAGCTGGCTAAGCAAGAGCTTTATGACCAACTGTACAGAATTTATATAATAAGAAAAGTTGTTCTTAATGAAACTATAAACAACCGATTGCTTGAAGCCGAAGCAAAACGCAATGGTAAATCAAAAGATGAGTTTATTTCCGAATACTACAGGTGTATGGTCAATGACAGAAATATTGCAAAATATTCGGATAAAAGGAATTTTCAATATATTCCGGAATTAAAACGAACATTAAAATATTATGATATAAAAAGCGAAAAAGGAAAAGAACTTATTATTGAAAGCTATAAAAGATATTTGCTTGAACGCCTCACCGATTCATTAAAGCTCGTTCATAAAATCAATATTTTTTTGAAACCCCCGCTGCCGCCGGAAATATCGCTTAACAATATTCCTGCACATTACAGGGGTAATATGGATTCAAAAATTACATTACTTGAAGTCTCCGATATGGAGTGCGATAAATGCAGGGAATATTATCCTGTTTATGAAAAGCTGTACAATAAATACAAAGATAAAGTACGTTTCGGTTTTACTCATTTTGCATCTTAT
>JACQWN010000355.1 GCA_016209245.1 Bacteroidia bacterium | reverse complement strand
TTTGAAATAGAAAAATTGTAACTACTCAGTACAAAAATAACTAAGATAAATTGAAATTAGGAAACTTATGGAAATACTATACAAAGGTTCGATTTTTATTTCTATTTATTTCGTTACTGTTCGGGTAGTATAACAAAATTATTCAGAGATAAATTTCTCTGATTGTATCGTATTGCTGTGCTCAAAAGTGGAACATCTACAATGTTCTTTTTTTAAACGATTGCATGTTTTTACAATAATGTAACAGCTACGCTGTATTGCTCGTAGAGCATAAATTATTGTAACAAAAGCGAAACCACAACACAATTATACCTCGTAGAGGTTTCATTATTAATAAATTAATTAGCACAGCAATCCGTTATAATCTGGTAAATTCCTTTTATTAAGCTGGAACATCCCTGCTTGGAGCTTTTCGCCCCTTTTCCGGCAAGCGCATGAAGGTCAAGATAAGAATTTGAAACAAGAATATCAAGATAATCAACATTGTCTAGCACTTCTCCGGCTTCAGCCATTCCATCAAGCATTCCCTGCGCTTCATTTACTAAGTTTTAAGCTTTTTCTTCTTTGCCGCAGGAAAAAGCACATTATTCAATATCAGCCGGTATCCGCTTCATTCGCCGCTTTGTATTCACCCATAACCAATACATTCGATTTCAGGCAATTTTTGTTATACGCTGTTGTCTGTCCCATAAAACCTTTAATCATATTGTGATGGTTTTGACATAACATCGTAGGAACGGGATCCCATTTGGCAGAAAATTCAAAAAGCGTAAAATAGTCTTCTTCCGGCTTTACTTTGCGTGTATGGGAAACATCAATATTTGAAAATTCATATTCCTGCGGATTAAGACTTATTTTGAAATCTTTAAAAGCGAAGGTTTTGTCAAAACCGAGCTTGCTTTGTGCGTCAGGTTCGGCGGGGTCGCCGTCAAACATCGTCTGACAAATATCTGTTCCTTCAGCTGCAAGTGCAATATCGTAGGAATCGGTTGCCGAGCACATAGCGAACAAAAATCCGCCGTTCATAACATATTCCTTAATAGCTTTGGCTACAAACAACTTTAGCTCGGAAACTTTCTGAAACCCGAATTGCCGTGCTATTTCTTCCGAAAGACGGACATCTTCCTGATACCATGCCGTATGTTTATAAGCTGACCAGAATTTCCCGTACTGCCCTGTAAAATCTTCATGGTGTAAATGAAGCCAGTCGTATTTCGATAGCTTTCCGTCAATGACTTCAGGGTCATAAATTACATCGTAAGGAATTTCTGCATACGTAAGAGTCAAAGTAACTGCATCGTCCCATGGCAGCTTATTTTTTGGCGAATAAACACCGACCTTCGGCGCCTTTTCAAGCTTCATTGCATCCATATTCGCTTCGGGCTGAGCTATCTCGTCAAGTATTTTAGCCGCCTGGACATCAGCAACTATCTCAAAGCTCACCCCTCTGATAGTACATTCACTTTCTATTTCCTGAAAATATTTAATAAGAAAGCTGCCACCGCGGTAATTCAAAAGCCATTGCGCTTCAATATTATTCTGAAGCGCCCAATATGCAATGCCATATGCCTTCAGATGATTTTTTTGCATCTCATCCATCGGTATGAGAATATAGCTTGCATAGCTTATTTTAATGCTTATAATAATAAAAATAATAACCGATAGATTTCTGATAAATTTCATATTAATTTCTAATGATTTTAATCTCTATTTCCGCTAATTCGCTAAAATCCTGAACATCTTCTTCTAATTCTTCGTCATCTTCTAAATACCAGTTAATAGTTACAGAACCTCCTTTATCTTTATATTCTTTTAAAAGAAATAAAATTTCTACAATGCTTCTCGATGATGTGGTTGTATAATATTTAATCTTAAAAATAAAAAATATCAGGTTGTTAACTTCTTTCATATATAACCTTAGCCAATCCAATAACGGCTTATAAAAAGCTGCAGCATCATCAAGATATGATTGGCCTGAAATAGTACAAATACCTGTCACTGCATCAAAGCGGACTTCAGGAATGAAAAAAATATCTTCTTCACCTTTAATAAATAAATTTTCCATAAAAATCAGATTTATTCTTTGCAAATATACATAAATTATTTGAGTTTGTAACAATTCGGGGAAATAATTGTTACATACTCAAATAATTAGTGTCTGTCTGTAAAGTCAGCAAACAAAGAATTACATAGCTACGAATTACACGAATTTACACTAAAAAATTAGTTTTAATTCGTGCAATTAGTGGCAAATTTCGACATTACAGACAGACACTAATTATACCAAACTTTGTTTGAAATATATTACCTTTGCTCTTTGATGGGTCACAGATAAAGCAATTGGGTATCCAATAATCGAATAATCTATATGCTGATGCAACCTTTTGCCCTGAAAACCTGTCTGAATATATAATAAATAGACTATTTATGAAAAAAATTATCATTATTTTAATAATTGTAATCGAACTTTTTCTCCTCATTGCTGAAATAAATAATATACAAGCACAGGAAAGCCGGCAAGGTGAAAAAGGAATTTTTACAATTAGCTGTACATCTACAAATGAAACATGCTTTATGAGCTGCAATGGAAGCATAACTGTAAATCTTGCTTCTGGGGTTCCAACATGGCCTGTTACAATTACTATTTACACACCGGTTGTTTGTGGCGGCGGCTCTGTTGTTTACGGCCCATTTATGTCTCTGCCACAGACAATTACAGAAATTTGCAGTTGCAATCAAAGTTATAATGTAAAAGTAACCGATAGCGATACCACTAATTTATTTGCTAATATCACTGTTCTAGCGCCGCCGCAATTATTATCTTATATTATCAAAACAAATCCGGCTTGCTTCGGGGGAAATGATGGCTCTGCCGATTTAAATCCATCAGGAGGCACCCCTCCACTGTCTTTTTTGTGGTCAAATGGCGCAACATCTGAAGACCTGAATAATATCCCTGCAGGTAATTACAATGTCACTATCACCGATAATAATGGATGTACGCATATTGATTATACTGATATTTATGATCCGGCGCCTTCTTATTTCAGCCAATCGCATTTTAATGCAACATGCGGAAACTCCGATGGCATGGCAACCGCCGGGCCTGTCGCAAAAAGTCAGCAGGTTTACACTTATCTCTGGTCAAACGGCGCTACAACTGATACTATATGGAACATTCCGGCAGGAATTTATCATGTTACAATAACAGATAGCTCCGGTTGTTCCGATGTTATTACTGCCGACGTAAGCGAAGATACAGGGCCAAGTGTTTATATTTTATCTCTGTCCGATGTTTCATGTTTTGCAATGTGCAACGGAGAAGTGCAGCTCCAGGCAAGCGGAGGAGCTCCGCCGTATTCCTATATTTGGTCCGATGGAGCTACAAACGATAGCCGTTCTTCATTATGTCCGGGAAAATATTTTGCAACGGTAACCGATTCGCTTTTATGTATCGGTGTAATAACTGTTGAAATTCATGAACCCGAATCTCTTTCTGTTTCGTTTTACGTTGACGAACCCGAATGTTATAATATAAATAATGGAGCCATTACGGCTATTCCTGTTGGCGGATCATGTCCTTATTATTATCAATGGAATAATGGAGATACTTCGGCTTCGCTCAGTGGCCTTTCTCCCGGGACATATGCTGTCATAATTACTGATATTAATAATTGTACCGCTGTTGATTCCGTTCAAATCACCGCACCTCCGCTACTAATGGCAATAATTATGGCGACTAACGTCACCTGCTATAGCGGAAACGACGGTTCGGCAACGGTAGCGGCTTCCGGTGGCACACCACCCTATACATATTTATGGAACACTGGGGCAAGTACAGACGCCCTACAGGGCGTCTCTGCCGGAATATATTATTTTACAATTACCGATGCTCATGGATGTAACCTTGCAGAAAATATCTCTGTTTCCGAACCGGCTCAACTCGAAGCCATTATTACCTCATCTACCGATGTTTCCTGCAATGGTGGAAACAACGGCACAGCAATAGTCACTGCTTACGGCGGAATAAGCCCATATTCATTTTTGTGGCCAAGCTTAAATACAACATCGGTTGAAACTAACCTCTTTGCAGGAAGCTATGTGGTAACGGTCACAGATTATAATGGATGCACCGCTACGGCAATTGCTGTAATAAATGAACCGGAACCTGTTTCTGTAACAAAAAATATTATTAATGTATCATGTTTTGGCGGCAGCAATGGTTCAATTGATATTACTGCAACAGGCGGAGCGCCCGGATATAACTATCTGTGGTCAACTTCTGCTACTACCCAAGATATCATTTCATTGGCTTCCGCCTCGTATTCTTTAACTATAACAGATTCCTTATTATGTACAGCCATTGATTCTTTCTTAATTACACAGCCGGATAGACTTGAAATTATTGTTGATACAATAGTTAATGCATCCTGTAACGGTTATTTCAACGGGACAATAGATATCGCAGCCGCAGGAGGAACAAGCCCCTATTCATATAATTGGAGCAATGGCCACACTTCGGCTTCGCTCAGTGGTCTTTCTGCAGGTTCCTATTATTTGACAATAACAGATAATAACGGTTGTTATTATGACACATCGTTTACAGTAACACAGCCAGCAATTCTTGAGGCAGCTGCTTCTGCAACAGATGTTACTTGCTACGGTTATTGCGACGGGCAGGGCTTTGTTTCTGTCACAGGAGGAACTTTTCCATATACTTATATTTGGGATGCGGCAACTGGAAATCAAACGACCCAGACGGCAGTAAATTTATGTTCAGGAGCTTATAATATTACTGTAAACGATGCAAATGGTTGTATAAGCGATACTGTAGCGATTGTGAACCAACCGTCTGAAATAACACTTACACCTGCAAGCACTACCGCTTCCTGCGGTATAGCCGATGGCACCGCTTCAGTAACAGCTACCGGCGGTAACGGGTCATATAGCTATGATTGGTCACCCGATGGATTTTCAGGCAACGGTACAAATATTTACTCAAATTTGCCTGGCGGTATATATTCCGTCATCATCACCGATATTACAGGGTGTTCATCCGGTATTAATATTAATGTCAATGAAACCGGCGCCCCTTCATTAACTATTTCAACGGTTACACATGTCACATGTAATGGATTTAGCGACGGCGAAATTATTACTTCGGCTAATGGAGGTACATTGCCATATTCATATCTCTGGTCAACAGGAGATACTTCATCGAATCTTATAAATCAGCCGGCAGGTTCATACAATGTGACTCTTACCGACGGCAGCGGGTGTAATGCTTTTGAAAATGCAGTAATTAATCAACCGCCGTCGCTTACGGGCACTATCGCTTTTCAATCGGATGTAACATGCAATAATGGTATAAATGGAATCCTTACGGTAATGCCGGAAGGCGGAACGCCTCCTTATACATATCTTTGGAATGACCCCGCACCCGCACAAACAAATATGACCGCCACAATGCTCTCAGCAGGAAATTATATTGTCACCATCACCGATAATAACAATTGTGCAGTATCTGTACCTGCTGCAATTAATGAACCCACAGCTATAAATATTACAGGAATTGTAACACCTGTTACCTGCTTCAATGGAAATGATGGTGCTATTAATACAACCACGGCCGGCGGCACACCTGGCTATACATATTTATGGAACACTGGGGCAAGCACAGACGGCCTACAGGGCGTCTCCGCCGGTATATATTACATAACCGTTACAGATGCTAACCTTTGCACAAAAATTGATACAAACATAGTTAATGAACCGGCAGCAATGTCTGTTTTATTTACGTACAACAATGTTTATTGTTACGGCAGTTGTGACGGAAATGCGTCAATTACTGTTATTAACGGCCAGGAACCTTACGATTTTATTTGGAGCAGTGGTGAAACGACGAGCTTAATTCTTAGCAAATGTTCCGGCATGTATTATGTTACTTTAACCGATATAAATGGTTGTTCAACGACCGATTCCATAAATATCACCGAACCTCAGGAAATAATTCTTTCGGTTACAGGTACAGATATTACATGCTACGGCGCCGCTGATGGCATGGTAACGGCAAATGTTTCGGGTGGTACATCCCCTTATAATTATAATTGGAATATGGGATGTACGGACATTGCATGCAATGTCCCTACCGCCGGGATATCTTATATTACCGTAACCGATAATAACGGATGTACAATAACCGATTCCGTAATAATTTATGAACCGCCACCCCTTGATATTACCTTTTCTGTTAATAATGAAAGTTGCCATTTACTATGCGACGGGGTAATAGATATAACTGTTACAGGCGGAACTCCCCCCTGCTCATATCTCTGGAATGATTTATTCACTTTGGAAGACAGGACTAATCTCTGCAGCGGCTCTTATTATATTACAATTACCGATTCGTTCGGATGCATTATTGACACAGTAGCGACTATAAATCCTGGCATTCAGATTATTTCCGATGCCGGACCCGACCAAAATATTTGTGAAAATAATACATTAATTACTCTTAACGGATATATCGCAAATGCAATGGGAGGAATCTGGAGCAGTTCAGGAACCGGTTCTTTCGGAAATTCAGCTTTGCTGAATACAATATATACACCTTCTTCTGATGATTTAACGGCAGGTAGTGTTATTTTTACACTGACCAGCGCCGGAAACGGCACTTGCAGCTCTGTAACTGATACATTAAATATTATATTTATTCCTGCTCCTGTTGCTGATGCCGGAGCAGATGTGACTTTATGCGCAAATAATGCAGATATTATCTTAACCGGTTCAATTTCTTTTGCTGCCGGTGGTCAATGGATCTCATCAGGAAACGGTATTTTCAGCAATCCTTTTGAATTAAGCACTGTTTACTCGCCTTCACCTGCTGAAATTGCATCGGGAAGCACAGATATTATTCTTATTACTACCGGTAATGGAAATTGCAATGCGGTTTCCGATACTTTAAATGCAACATTTACACAAGCGCCGGGTGTATCAGCGGGCCCGGATCAGGATGTTTGCTCAAACAATAACATTGTCGCACTTAACGGCTCTGTTGTTATTTCCTCAGGTGGTATCTGGACAACCTCCGGAACAGGAGCTTTTATTGATTCCGTCTCGCTCAACACTTCATATCTTTCCTCAACAAGCGATATTGCCAACGGCTTTGTCGTTTTAACCTTAACAACTACAGGAAACGGTCAATGTATCCCGGTAAACGATAATTTGTTTGTAAATATTTCATCTGCACCTGTTGTTTATGCAGGAACCGATATTTCAATATGCACAGATATAAATGAAATAATGTTGAACGGGTCTGTAACAAATGCTACAGGCGGACATTGGAGCACATCAGGAACAGGTATTTTTGACAATCCCGATGCTTTACAGACTATGTATTCACCATCATCTTCCGATATTTCTACCGGTACTGTGATTTTAACTCTTACTTCTACTGGTAATGGATTATGTTTGGAGGAGAGCGATTCGGTTATCTTGAATATATATCCTGATGTAACTATTGAGATTACTTCAACCGATGTTTCATGTTTTGGCGGTGCCGATGGAACAGCTTCGGCAAATCCTCTTTCAGGAACATCGCCGTTTATCTTTCAATGGTCTAACGGTGCTACAAATCAGACATTATTATCAATTCCTGCCGGTAATTATTCACTAAGCATTACCGATATCAACGGATGCGGCAATGAAGGAGCAACCACGCTTTCTCAACCGGATGCATTAATAATTTCCGGTAATGTTACAACTGTCGGCTGCAACGGGGATAATAACGGAACAATTGACATTTCTGCTTCGGGAGGAGTGCCTGGTTATAATTATTTGTGGAATAATGGGGAAACGACCCAGGACTTATTCAACCTTTTTGCAGGAATTTATACTGTAACCATAACCGATATGAATGGTTGCACTAAAGTATTTTCAAAAGAAGTAACCGAACCTGACGCTTTAACCGCATCAGTTTCATCGTTCAACAATGTCAGTTGTAACGGATTTGATGACGGTTTTGCCATTGTATCGGCTTCGGGAGGTATTTCGCCATATAGCTTCGAATGGAGCTCCGGCTCGACTCTTAATATCGCTTCCAACCTTCAGGCAGGTTTATATGTAGTTACAATTACCGATATAAATTTCTGTTCGACAATCATAAATGTATTAATTACAGAACCTTCACCATTGTCATTATTACTTGTTTCGCAAACCAATGTTAGCTGTAATGGTGAAAATGACGGAACAGCCGTTATAGCAGGAACCGGAGGTACAATGCCATATCAATATCACTGGACTGACGGCAGCCAAACGGATTCAACAATTAATCTTTCCCCAGGTGAATATTCAGTAACAGTAAATGATACTAATAATTGTACAGCAACTATTGTAATTATTATTTCCGAACCTGACCCGCTAATTGTAAATATTAATTATGTCACAAATGTCAGTTGTTATAGCGGAAATAATGGAACAGCCGTTGTTTCCGGACAAGGCGGAACAATTCCTTACTCTTTTGTCTGGTCAACCGGTGGAACGACAAATATTGAAACAAATTTGCATGCAGGCGTTTTTCAGGTGACTGTCACAGATGCAATGAACTGTACCGACATTTCTTATGTCCCTATCACCGAGCCGCCGGAGCTGACCGCCTCTTTAACACCGACATATACTACATGCTATGGCGAAAATGACGGCAGTGCAGTAATTATAGCTTCCGGCGGAACAACGCCCTACAGCTATATATGGTCAAATGGCGGAAATCAGAATTTTCAGACAAATCTTTCCGCCGGCTTTTATTCTGTAACTGTTTCAGATATAAACGGATGTTCAACAACTGTTTCAACCACTATTTCAGAGCCGTACGAAATTATAATCGAAATATTTTCAACAGATGTTGATTGCTATAACGGTTCAAATGGAACAGCTTTTGCAACGGTAACAGGCGGTACCCCAAATTATTTCTACAGTTGGTCGAACGGTGCGCATACAACCAATATCGCATATCTCGAAGCAGGAGCTTATATGCTTACTTTAAGCGATAATAATAACTGTACAGCAATTGCCACATTCATAATTAATGAGCCGGCGCCATTACAAATAAGCTATAATATTACTGATGCAAGCTGCGATGACATTAATAACGGCTCCATTGATATTAGCATGTCGGGAGGCACTTCGCCTTATAGTTTTACATGGTCAAACGGCTTTACTACAGAAGATATAACATCGCTTTTGCAGGGTTTATATAAAATTACAATTACTGATAATAATGGCTGTACCCTGGCAAAAACTTTAATTGTCAATATTACATATCAGTCGGCGATTCAGGGAGTTGTTACCGATGATGGCGTTGCTCTTGCTGAAAATACAACATTGGTTGAGCTTTATTCCGCAACCGTGTCTGCCGGGCTTCGGTATGTTTTAGTTGCCAACATGTTGAATGATACCAACGGGGAATATCATTTTAATAATTTACCGCCCGATTCGGCATATTACCTGAGAGCGACAGTAGTAAACGATTCTACTTATCCCGGTTTGATTACAACATATTACGATTCAACTTATTCATATCAGGAAACTTCGCCAATCGCGGTGAACTGCGACGAACAGCATATTATCATTATTGAAATGATAAAAGTTGCACCCCTTTTTCCGGTTGGAGGCGGTTATATTTCAGGTATAGTAACTTATAACGATATGCCCGGAATTAAAGCTGAAGGTGATCCGGTTCCCGGCGTTGAAATATATATCGAACAAGAACCAAGCGAAGAACCTGTTGCCAATACTTCTACCGATTCTTCCGGTTTTTATGAGTTCAGGCATATACCCGGAGGATATACATATTCATTGTATGTTGATATACCAGGCCTCCCTTTAATATCAACACACAGTTTCACTATTAATGAAAATGACACAATTTTTAATAATCTGGATTTTCAGGTTGATACTTGTTCAGGAGGGGGTATTTTTAAAGTTCCTGTTTCAATCTATGAGCTAAATACCATGCGGTTTTTTGTCGAGCTTTACCCGAATCCATATAAAGAATCTCTTACAATCGAATACCGGCTCGACAAAGCGGCGAATGTAGATATTGAAATTTTTGAGCAAAACGGCAGCAAAGCAGCAATAATATCGGACAAAAATCAAGAACCGGGAATTTATAAAATTAATTTCAGCGATAAAAAATACGGATTCTCATCAGGAGTGTATTTTGTAAAGATAAATATTAATAATAATATCTTTATTAAAAAAATTGTTAGAGGCAAATGATTTGAAGAATTTAATAACTTGTATCTACTATTATTTTCATTTAATAAATTTGTTTTTATTTGTTTGCCACCACGATTGATTTATTTCGCTTGCAAGTTCTAAAATTTGTTCTTCGGTTGTTTTATTTTTACTCGAAATTTCTATAAAACGCAAATAATCAAGAAATTTTTGAAGATACTGAATATTTATGTTTATTGCGTTTGAAAACCGAATTATTAATTCGTCTTGTGTTCTTTGTATTTGCATAATTTTAATTTTTTCACAAATTTAATCTTTTTTTTGAATATAATCAAATTTATTTGGAATTATTATTAAATTTGTATCCTTTGTTATTTTGTAATTATTTAGGTTATTTTTACAGATGCCGATATCGGTTAAAGAAGACAGCTTATCGAAAATAATAATGGTAGGCGACAGGGTTTTGATAAAGCCGGTTACTCCGACGGATAGGACAAAATCAGGACTGTATTTGCCTGAGGGTGTTCATGAAAAGGAAAATCTTCATGAGGGTTATGTGATTAAAGTTGGACCTGGTTACCCATTTCCATCTAGCCCCGATGACGATGATTCGTGGAAAAGTAAAACCAAAGAAGCAAAATATGTTCCTATTCAGCCGAAAGTTGGAGATCTGGCTGTCTATCTTCAGAAAGATTGCTATGATATCGAAATAAATAATGAAAAGCATGTTATAGCCCCCCAGTCTGCAATTCTCTTCTTAATCAGAGATGATAAGCTATTTGAATAAGCAGGGACGAACGGCCGTTCATCCCTGCTTATTCAAATAATCCCTACTACGTTTTTTTACCCATCCGATTTACGTATTGTAAATTAATATCTAATGTATATTTTTACATTTTGAAAATATATAACTTAAATGAGCACATTGTACAACCAATTAAAGCTGGATGTAAGATTTCTTGAAGGGCTAAAATCCTGTATGAATTGCGGTACATGTACTGCTATTTGTGCTGCCGCTGAATTTTATAAATACGACCCGAGAGAAATAGTTGATACGGTGCAATCCCGCAATAATGATAAGATTCTGGAATTACTGAAAGGAGATACAATCTGGTATTGCGGTGAATGTATGTCGTGCAAAACCAGGTGTCCACGCGGTAATGTTCCCGGTTTAGTTATTATGGCACTCCGTTCTTTATCACAGGAGCTTGGATATTTTACCGAATCGGAAAAAGGACGGCAGCAACTGGCTGTTAAACGCACTGTCGGAGAATGGATACTTAAATAC
>JACQWN010000354.1 GCA_016209245.1 Bacteroidia bacterium | reverse complement strand
CCATATTGATTTCAGTAAGATCGGATATAAAGATAATGGACTCCTTGACGCAATTAATACAAAGTTTGATGACCTTGCTTTGACATTCAACATAAAGCTTGTTAAAGAAGGCATTTCGAAAAAATTTGATGAGCTTATAGAAAAGGTGTCCGCTAAACAAAAAGTAGCCATCCTGATAGATGAATACGACAAACCGATAATAGACTTTATTGAAAAAGGACAGACATCAAAAGCAATTGAAAACAGAGAAATTTTGAAAAACTTCTATTCGGTATTAAAAGGTAATGACGGCAATATTCAATTCCTTTTTATAACAGGTGTCAGTAAATTCAGCAAAGTAAGTATTTTCAGCGATTTGAACCATTTAACGGATATTACCATTGATGACAATTTTTCAAAATTTGTTGGCATAACGCAGAAGGAAATTGAAAACAATTTTGCTGATTATCTTGAAGAAGCCGCCAAAAAGCATAATAAAACTGAAAAAGAAATTTTGCTTAATATCAGAGATTGGTACAATGGATATAGTTGGAACGGCAATGATTTTGTATATAATCCATTCAGTCTGATAAATTATTTTTCCAAGCTTCAGTTCAGGAATTACTGGTTCGCCACCGGTACTCCTACTTTCTTAATTAAAGCATTAAAGGATCAAAAGAAGCTACCCGAACATACCGGAAATATACTGGTTGGGGACACCTTTTTCGATAAGTTCGACATCGAAAATATTGATATTGTTTCGCTGATGTTTCAAAGCGGGTATCTGACCATAAGTAAAAGTGAAGGAAGTGAATATTTTCGGTTAGATTTTCCCAACAGGGAAGTCCGGAATTCATTTTTAGGTCAATTGTTGGAGTGTTATTCAGAACGAGCGTTAAGCGAAACAACCGGCAGCGTGGGATTGATTAAATTTGCCCTTGAAAAAAATAACTGGAAGGAAATAACAAAACAATTAAACATCTTGTTTAGCAACATTCCATACCAGATTTTCAAAGCCGACAGCGAATTTTACTATCACTCCATTATCCATACCGTTCTTTCACTAGTAGGTGTTGACATTCACAGCGAACTGCAAACTTCTACCGGAAGAATTGATACTATCATCAAAAACGACAAATTTATTTACATAATAGAATTTAAAATGGGCGAATCTGCTGAAGCCATGCTACAGATCAAAGAAAAAGAATATCACAAACCATTCTTGAATGATGGCAGGCAGGTTGTGCTGGTGGGGGTGGGGTTTAATGCTGAGAAGAAGGAAATTGGGGAATGTCTGACGGAAGGGCTATAAACGTCCGTTAATAATGCTTAACCACAAAAAACACGCAAACAACATTTGTTAGAAAGGATAACCAATTCCAAGGGCCCATGCAATCTCATTTTGTCCGAATGGTCTTCTTCCAATAACTATTCTTTTGCCTTCTGACTCGCTGGGGTCTGCAATTTTATATCCAACATCGAGGCGGAAGATGAAAAATTCGAGATTAAGCCGAACACCTAAACCGGCGCCGGCTGCAATTTCTTTATAATGATTAGGGTATTGATTATTAGGATCATCGTTTTTGAAGGCACCAGGACCGAGTGTGCGAACATTCCAAGCCCTGATGCTGTTTGCACCACCGGCAAAATATTGCTTTACAAAAGGCATGGCATCGGAATTTCCGTAAGGCAGCCCCAAACCTGCACAACCGTGGTAAACAATCTTATTTTCAGGATTAATAATCTTATGAAAGCTATAATCAAAATCGAATTTAAAGTATTGTGCATATTTGACATCAAGTATCATATAATAATTTTCAAGCTTAACTTTTTCGCCAATTTTGTTATAAAGCGAAAACATATTGCCGGCAGTTTCAATTCCAACCTTAAGATAGGAAAAATCTCTGATTTTTTTAATATCCTGATTAGTAAAAGCAAGATTATAATTGGCTGATGTAATTAATTGATTTTTATAACTGTTTCCGAAATTCGATTTATTTATCATTTCCTGAAATTGTGCATCAATATTCATTAATTTGATATAATTTAATTCCAATGGATTGATAATATGAGTAATATTTTTGGCACCGCTCCAGAAATATCCGATTTTTCCAGTGAGTATTGAACGTGTATATTCCGGACGCCGCTGAAAATTATAAGCGGATAAGACAGAAGTCTTGGGATGATATTTTTTTGTAAATTCTTCCATACGAAATGGAATAAGTAACTTAGGTATTTTAAGCGATGATTCAGGTCCGACTTCAAGTGTATTAAAAGGAAGGTATTCGGTTACACCGCTTTCATCCGAACTTTCAATTATTCTTGTCTGAGCCTGCAAAGCGCCTTTAAAATTTAATTCAAAAAGCTCGCCGCCACGAAAAAGACTTTTATGCTGATATTTAGTATTAGCTGCAATGCCCAGATTTCCTGAAGTATTTGTCCCTTCAAGCTCTACACTATATGCCTGACGTGTAAATGGTGTCAATTGAATTATGCAATCAAGTAAAGAATTATCATTTGAATCAACTGAATCGTTTACTTCAGACATAACAATATTAGTCAATTTATAAAGTTTAAGTGAAGTTAAATAATTATATGTATTTTCAACTTCACGTATATCATATAAATCACTTTTTTTCAATGATATCGCCCTAAGAATAATTTGTGGCTTAATAGCAAGTTTGTCTTCATAAACAAAATAATAACCTTGGTATTCCAAAGTGTCGAATACCTGATAATACGCTTCTTTTTCCTGAAGCGACCGCTTGGGATCAAAATTTGTGAAAACATAAATGTCATTGAGCAGGAATTTCTTATGATTACCGGATAAAAAAGAATTTGTTGCTACAGGATTATTAATTCTTATAATTACGTCGGCCTTGTGTTCTGTTATTGCAGTATCTATCTGATAATCAATAAATTCTTTGATAAAAGAATAATAACCTTTAGTTTTAAACAAATATGTAATTCTTTCACGTTCCTGTTGCAAAATATCTATATCGAAAAGATTTCCGGGTTTTAACAAGGAGCTAACAGAATCTTCAAGCATAATTTGCTTTAATCCGGCATCTTCAATTTTATATTCGATTCTCCGGTAAAGATAA
>JACQWN010000058.1 GCA_016209245.1 Bacteroidia bacterium | reverse complement strand
GTGGGAAAAGCAATATGATGAATTACAAAATTACAAAACACCAATTCTTTTTATAATGACAATGAACACCAAAGAAGCAAACCAGGCGGCTGCATTTTTGGAAGCCAATTATCCCAAAATGAAAAATGCTGTGTTAACCATACACACAAATAATTCGGGCGAAATCAAAGAAACAGTAATAAGTAAAAGAGATAAAGAAGAATTGGAGAAACTGCGAAAGGATGCAGATGCTATTGATAATGACAATTCGCCTTACAAAGCCATAGTTTCGGTTTTAATGCTTCGTGAAGGCTGGGATGTCCGGAATGTAACTACCATTGTAGGACTTCGCCCTTTTAGCGCTGAATCTAAAATTTTACCGGAACAAACCATTGGCAGAGGTTTAAGAAGAATGTTTCCTGAAAGAGGTTTTGAGTTTATAGAGGAATTAGTAGTTGTCGGAACTCCGCCTTTTTTAGAATTTGTGGAGAGCTTAAAAACAGAAGGCGTCGAATTTCAATATAGCCCGATGGGTAAAGGCTCAAAAGGCAAATCGCCTGTCATAGTGGAAGTGGACAAAGAAAATCCAAATAAAAATTTAGACGATTTGGATATCCCTGTTCCGCAAATGAGCCCAAGGATTTACCGGGATTTTAAAAATCTGGAATTAATAGATGTAAGTAAATTCAACAACGAAAAAGTAACGCTAAAAAAATTCAACAGCGATGAATTAAAAGAAATCATCTTTAATGACATTGATGGAGATTTTTCACATAAAACGGTTTTTAATGACACCGTTCCTGATTATCGAAATGTAATTGGCTTCTTTACTTCCGCTATTTTAAAAGACAGTCGTTTGGTCAGCGGCTTCAATATTTTATATCCCAAAGTGGAAAGTTTTATTAAATATCAACTCTTTACCAAAGAAGTTGAATTAAGCGACCCACAAACCATGCGTAACCTTTCGGAACTGCAACCCAAAGAAATTTTGAAAACCACTTTCAAAAAGGCGATTGATGAATTAACTGTAAGCGATAAAGGTACGACAGAAGTTAAAAACTACATTTCATTAAAATTAGCCAAACCAAAGATTGCTGCAAACCAGCCATTCCTTATTCCCAAAAAATCGGTATTCACTAAAATTATTGGCGACAATCCTTTTGAATTGGAATTGGCTTCCTGGTTAGAAGGCGGGTTTGATGATGTTGTTTCTTATGCGAAAAATACGATTGGCGAAGGGGGTATCAATTTTAAAATTGAATATCAGGCGGAAGATGGAAACATTAAAGAATATTATCCCGACTTTTTTGTAAAAACCGATTCCCGTACATTTTATATATTGGAAACAAAAGGACGCGAAGATTTAGACGACATAAGGAAAATTAAGCGATTGTCAACTTGGTGTAAGGACATAAATGCAGCGCAAAGTGAATACACCTATACACCGGTGTATGTAAAGCAGGAAAAGTGGGAAGAAATAAAAAATGATTTGAAATCGTTTAAAGACCTTTGTAAAATATTTGATGTAAAATGACTGAACAGAAGGACAAAAGAAAAATAAAGTAAATAATTTTTTGAAAGCATTAAGAATGGAAGGTAAAATTATATGTTTACCATGATATTTTTTGCAAATAGTTTAAATGTTGTTCGTTTAAAAATAAGTAAAAGTGAGTAAAAGTGAGTAAAAGTATGTAAAGGCGTATGCGAAAATTAATTTAAAATATTGAATAACAATATATTAAGATTTATAAAAATGTGCAAAAATTAAATTAAAACATGACCGAACAAGATAAAAACCACATCATAGAACTCATTAAAGCTGGCGAAAAACTATCAAAAGAATTCATCTACAAACTCTTTGCCGATGAGGAAGATGTTTTTCTTTTTTGGAACGGTAGAAAAAAAGATGTAACAAACATTGCACTGCCCTTTCACAGCATTGAACATATTGACGAACCGCGAAAAGAAAACAAAAAAGAAGGCGATGCTTTTTTTTTATTCGAAACCGATTTCCGTGGCCGGCAACTGCAAGGCTGGACAAACAAACTCATCTGGGGCGATAACAAACTCATACTTTCCTCTCTGGCAAACGGACCCTTGCGGGAAGAAATTGAAAAAGAAGGCGGGCTAAAACTTATCTACATTGACCCACCCTTTGCCGTTGGCGCTGATTTTGGTTTTGAAATACAAATTGCTGGCGAAACCGCCGAAAAGAAACAAAGCATTATTGAAGAAATTGCATACCGCGACACATGGGGCAAAGGCATTTCTTCATACTTGACCATGATGTACGAACGATTGAAACTTATGCACAATCTTTTGTCGGATGATGGTAGTATTTATGTGCATTGTGATTGGCGGGTTAATACTCACTTAAGATTATTACTTGATGATATTTTTGGTTTTGATAATTTCATGAATAATGTTGTATGGTGTTATAAAACAAGACAATTTTCTAAAAATTACTGGAATAGAAAACACGATGATATTATCGTTTATGCTAAAAAATTTACCAATCATATTTTTAACTGGGACGATAAGAACGTTTTATCGGAATATTCTCCTGAAACAATAAAAAAATATAAACTTAAAGATGAAAATGGTTACTATCGTTTATGTGGTCGGGGAATTGTAGGAAGTCCAATTAAATCGGCTAAAGACGTTGATCCAAAATGGGAAATTACTAATCCTGAATTAGTAGTCAGAGATTATTTGAGAGAAGGTTTCGCTCCAAGTGATTTTTGGAATATTGAAATTATCAATCAAGTAGCTGATGAAAGACTTGATTATCCAACACAAAAACCTGAAAAACTTTTAGAAAAAATTATTTCAGCTTCTTCCAACGAAGGCGATTTATGTGCAGATTTTTTTGGTGGTAGCGGTACTTTGGCAACCGTTGCCGAGAAGTTAGGTCGTAAATGGATAAGCTGCGATTTGGGCAGGTTTGCAATACACACACAACGTAAACGATTAATTGGCGTACAAAGAGAACTGCAGGCAGCAGGCAAAGACTTTAGAGCATTTGAATTGCTTAACCTTGGCAAATACGAACGCCAGTTTTTTATGGATGACCTTAGCAACGGTAAACGCAAAGCCAAAGAAGAATTGTATATTGACTTGATTTTGGAAGCCTACAAAGCCAAGCGCTTAGAAGGACATGCACATTTGCACGGACATAAAGCTGGACGGTTTGTAAACGTGGGTCCTTTAGATGTTCCGGTAACGCAAAGCCGCCTGATGGATATTTTTGAAGAATGTCGCCAAAAACTCTATACACAAGTTGATGTATTGGGTTTTGAATTTGAAATGGGCTTAACACCGCAATTCATCCAGGAACTAAAAGTGAAAGGCGTTTCGGTAACACTTAAATACATTCCGAAAGAAGTATTCGATAAACGCGCCGTTGAAAAAGGTCAGGCAAGGTTTTTTGATGTAGCGTACTTAAATGCAACCATAAAAACCAAAGGAAAAACCATTACTGTTAAACTGACCGATTTTGTTACACACTACACCCAAGATGATATTGAAGAACTGCAGCAATCTATGAGAGCGGGTAGCAGAGTAGTAATTGAAGACGGTCAGATTATCAAATTAGATAAGGATAAAAACGGTATTATAAACAGAACAATCCTGACTGAAAATTGGCACGATTGGGTTGATTATTGGGCTGTGGACTTTGACTATGAATCGAAAAAAGAAATCATTAAAGTAAAAAATGACAAAGGCGAAACTGAGGAAAAATGGACAGGAAACTTCCTTTTTGAAAACGAATGGCAAAGTTTCCGTACAAAGAAAAATCCAATCCTTGAATTTACCAGTATTCCTCATGATTACATGCAATCAGGCAAGTACAGGGTGATGGTAAAAGTGGTTGACATTTTGGGTATTGATACAAGTAAAATTATTGAATTGAAAATTTAAGCCAACGCATTTGCAATCATAATTGTTCGCAACGGCGTTTACACGTTACAGTTATGCAGCGTGCAACATGCAAAGACTTGTATTTGATTGATTTAGTTACATTAAAATTAGCCAAACCAAAGGTTGCTGTAAACCTTTGTAAAATATTTTTGGTTAAATGAAAGAAAACCAATTTGTAGATAAAAAATCTCTTTCAATAGTTGTTGGTAAAAATGCCGACTGGAAAGAATTGGCTAAAGACTGCGTTTGCTTTGCCAATTCAAGAGGAGGCAAAATCATAATTGGTATTGAAAACAATGAATCACTTCCACCGGCAGGTCAAATAATTGATGAAAATCTTCCTTTGTATTCACCTACTATTCACTTTCTGAAATTTGATGAAAGAGGGCAAAAAGTAAACAAACTACTTTGGGAAGATTATTCCCTAAACCCAAAAGAGTTGATTGAGGCTATTTGGACAGAAATACCCGATTGGAAAGAAGGGGTGGATGTAGCAGATGGAATGTTTAGAAAGTTTGTACCGAATTATGAGGAGGAAGTCATTCGTGAATTAATGGCGAATGCTTTGGTGCATAGACCTTATACTATGCGTGGCGACATTTTTTTAAATCTGTATCCAGATAAATTGGAAGTTGTAAATCCCGGCTTGTTTCCTATTGGTGTTACACCTAAAAACATTTTACATAAAAATGTAAGAAGAAACCCCTGTTTGGCACAAGTATTTTACGATTTACATTTGATGGACAAGGAAGGTTCAGGTATTGATAAAATGTATCAGGTTTTGCTCTCAAACGCAAAGCAGATTCCTGTTTCTTTTCAGGGAGATGATTATGTGATGTTTACTATAACAAGACGTATTTCAAAATCTGAAATTATCTCACTGATGAATAGGGCTAACGAGGAATTTCAACTTAATTCTAAAGAGTTAATTTCATTGGGCTTAATTGCACAACACAATTCTCTTTCAGCATTGGAGTTCTCAAAAGAATTGAATTTGCCGGACCAACACAATGTGGTAAATAATTGGCTTGGCAGACTATCCGACGTAGGGTTGATTATTTCTAAAGGAAAAACCAAAGGCACAGAATATTTGATAAATCCTGACTTTTTGAAAAAAGCAAACTTTAAAGGAAAAACCAATTTGAAACGAATTGAAAACCATCGTTTAGAAGAATTGATTTATCAAGACATAAAAATTTACCAACCTACAGCTATAAGTGAAATTCAAGAAAGAATAGGGAAAGAAATTTCTAAAAACAAAATACAAAAATCACTCAAAAAAATGTGTGGCAAAGAAATTTTGTATAGTGAAGGGGTGTTAAAAGGAACCAAATATTTTATACGCCAAAATGGGTGAAATAAACACCCCTTTTTTAATAAAATGTTAAGAGAATGTAGTAGATAGAATTACAAACAATTAAATATCAATGTTTTAGTATTAACCAAAGTAACTTCTCATTATCCACAGGTAAATATAGTTTTTGAACAATTGAACAATAGAACAACGAAATAAGAATAACGAAGTAAAATCTCCGATGCGACTGTGTTATTTTTTATTTCAATATTCGTTATTCAAATGTTCAATTGTTCTATTGTTCAAATAATACCTGCAAGTATTGAGAACTTACCATATAAATATTATATCGAAATGATTTTAATTGCAGATAGCGGTTCGACAAAGACAGACTGGAGGTTGATTGACAATCAAAAAAAATCAATTTCTTTCAGTAGCAATGGCTTAAATCCATATTTTGTTGATGATGAACGGGTTAAAACCGAAATACTTACGCATTATCCTAAGACTGTTAAATACGAACGGATTGAAAAAATTTTTTTTTATGGAGCAGGATGTTCATCACCTGACAAGTGTCAAATCGTAAAAAACGGCTTGTCCAAGGTATTTCCGCTGGCAGAAATTTCAATTTATCACGATCTTCTTGGCGCAGCACGTGCTTTATTTTTTAATGAATCGGGTATTGCAGTAATTCTTGGTACGGGTTCAAATTCCGGATATTACAATGGAAATGCTATTATTCAATATGTACCATCGCTTGGCTATATACTTGGAGATGAAGGAAGCGGGGCTTTTATGGGAAAACAATTATTAAAGGATTTTCTTTACAAAGATTTGCCTCAGGAATTGCATAAAAAATTTTTAAAAAAATTCAACCTTACCAAAGAAGATATTCTTCAGGCAGTGTATAATGAACCTTTCCCTAACCGCTTTCTTGCATCATTTACAAAATTTCTTTCAGAGAATATTTCGCATCCTTTTATAAGGGATATAATCACTTTTTCTTTCTCTGAACTTTTTAAAAAACAGCTCTGTAAATATCCTTCATATAAACATGAAAAAATTGGCTGCACAGGTTCAATTGCTTACTATTTCAGCGATTTACTAAAACAAACCGCTATGAACTTTGGAGCTGATATTAGTCAGATTATTGAATTTCCAATAACTAATCTGATTAAATACCATGAATATTGAAATTATTCACCAATCTTGCTAATAATATTTTCAATTTCCTTTTCAGTATTAAACAGTTTTTCTTTACAAATACCGATTAAATATGAAATACGTTGAACTTTTCCTGAAAGCTCATCAACATCTAATTCTTCATTTTCGATGCGGGCAAGGATTTCTTCAATTTCCTTAATCGCTTCGTTATACGATATTTTTTTCTTTGACATGACTATTTATTTATTCTTGTACCAATAACACAAATATCATCAACCTGTTCGAATGGTTCCATGGTATGCGGGTTAATATGTGATTTCCATTCTTCAATGGCTTTATTAAGTCGCTTTTTTTGTTCCTCCATTGAAAACGGTTGAATATTTAAAATGATATTTTTAAATGTTTTTGATTTAAACTTTTTCCCCTCGGCTCCACCGAACTGGTCAACGAAACCATCAGAAAAAACATAGAAAGTATCATTGTTTTCAAGTTGAATAATATTCCGCTTAAATTTATCCATTTTCAGATGTATGGCAACAGGCATTTTATCGCCTTTGATTTCGTTAAGTTCATTATTGCGAATCAGGTATAATGGATTATTGGCTCCTGAAAATTCCATTTCATAAGATGTCAGATAAATTGTACAAAGCGCCATATCCATGCCGTCTTTTGCCTCACCTTCCCGTCCTGTCTGTTGCAATGACCTGATTATGTATTCTCTTAAATGTTCCAATATTTCTTCAGAATGAATAATCCCTTTATCGTTCACTATTTCATTCAGGAATGATACTCCAAGCATACTCATAAACGCACCAGGCACTCCATGACCTGTGCAATCAACAGCAGTTATAATAAGAATTTCCTCTTTTTTCGACATCCAGTAAAAATCTCCACTGACTATATCTTTTGGCTTAAATAAAATAAAATACTCAGGAATATTTTCTCCAATCTTTTCTGCTGTTGGGAGAATTGCTGTTTGAATTCGTTTTGCATAGTGAATACTATCGGTGATTTCCTGCTTTTGTGCTGTTATCAGGATATTTTTCTGAGCGAGCTCAATATTGGCCCTCTTCTTTTGATTGAATAACCGGAACAGTAAAATCAGGAAAATCAAAATTATTAAAGATACTATAATAAAAATTATAATTAATATTTTTTGCTGGTGTATTCTGTTTTCATTCAATGCTTTGTCTTTATTCAGCAACTGAATTTGCTGCTCTTTTTTCTCAGTTTCATATTTTGTTTGCATCTCGGTGAATATTCTCTGAAAATCGGCATTAACTAATGAATCTTTTGTTTGTATAAACGATTTATAGTTATTCAAAGCATTTTTATAATCTCCAAGTGAATCATAGAGAGAAGCTAAATTGCCATAATTCAGTTTTATATAATCTGAAAGTAAGTATTTTTTAGCAATCTCTTGGCTTTGTTCAAGATATTTTAGCGCTTTATTATAGTCTTTTAGCTCTGTATAAACAAGTCCTAATGCATTCAGATTCAGAGAAAGTCCTTTATCATTTTCAATTTCCTTGTTAAGTGCTATAGCTTCATCATAGTATTTAAGCGCAGAAGTATAGTTCTTTCTATATTTATATGTTGTGGCGATATTATGAAGAGTGCTTGCAATTCCCGGTTTATCATCCAGTTCACGCATAATTTTTAAAGATTCAAAGTAATATAATTCAGCTTTTTCGTATTTTTGTATTCTTGAAAAAATTGTCCCGATATTTTGGTAAATATCTCTTATTATATATTTATTGTTGATATCTTTTGCAATAGTTAAAGCTTTCTCAAAATATTTCAACGATTTATCATAAACGGTGGTGTCAATTTTTGTGTCTTCTTGTTTTTCAAGCGGCTTTTCAGTAACATATTCTACCATTTTTTCATTTATTTGTCCCAATGTATTTAAACAACTGATAATACCGGGTTTAAAATCAATTGATTCAAAAATTATCAGCGCTTCTTGGTATAACTTTGCAGCATTGCTGTAATCTCCTTTTTTCATATAAATATTTCCAATATTGTATTTTGAGATGCTTAAGCCCTTCATATCTTTAAGTTCTTTCCTCAATTCACCGGCTTTTTCAAAATATATAATCGCTTCAGAATACTTTTCTTGCAGATCATAAATGTTGCCTATATTATTATATGCTTTTGAAATACCTTCTTTGTCGTCTGTTTCTTCACTTAATCTGAGAGATTCTATCAAGACCTTAAGGGCTTCTTTATACATTCCTTTTTTTGTATATATTATTCCGATACCCCTTAAAGATTCGGAGATTCCCTCAATATCATTAATTTCCCTGCGTTTCTGCAACGACCGGTTGTAATATTCAAGTGCTCTTTCATATTCACTCTTGTATTGATATGCTAAACCAAAAACATATATTGAAAACGCTTTTTCAAATTCATTGTTTAATTTTTCAGCTATTTCCAAAGCTTCTGTTGCTAATTGCAAGCTTGTATCGGAATTACTTGTAGCATATTCTATTGCTAGTTCATTCAAATAATGCGCTCTGTCTATTCCTTTACTTTTTATTAATAAATGTTCAAGACTATCGGCTTTAGACTGGCAAAAAATATTAACAGACATAAAAAGTAAAATGCCTGAAAACATCAAATATTTTATATTATTTTGAAACATTACTGTTTTTAAAAATTTTGATAAAAGTACAAAAATATTAATTTCGCAATGTTATTTAAACGTATTATTCATAAATTAGATATAAATATCTGAACAGAAACATAATATTACTTATATGAATCTCCCAAAAAGCATAAATTATTATATAGCAGCTGGCAAAAGAGCCGCAAAGTGGCATAGCGAATATATAAAAAAAATGAAACAATGCCGATTCGACACTATTGCAGTTCATGGCATATATTCAATGCAGGAAGCGCTTGATTTTAATCAGGGTTCCCTTATTGAACCGGTTTATTTATCAACATCTCAGGCATACAGAGACGCTGACGAAATGGAAGCTGCATTGAGCTATCAAATACCCACATGGTGCTATTCACGCATTGCAAATCCAAGCCTGTATTACTATGAGGGAGTATTAGCTTTATTGGAAGGTTATGGAACCGGATACGATACTTCTTGCTGCGCTACTTCTTCAGGGATGGCTGCACTAAACAGCGCTTGTGAACCATTTCTGACCTTTGCTCATAATAATAAGAAAAGAAAAACCTGTGGTGAACAAAGCGTTGCAGTGAGCCAGCGTTGCGTTGAGCCTGTCGAAATGTCGAACTGTCGAACTATGAATTTTGTTGCCACATGTCAGGTTTATGGCGGTACATTCCAGCAGTTCGCTGTCAGAAAAGAGAAAGAATGCAACATTGAATGGCGAAAAATCATTAATTCAAATAATATTTCAGAATGGGAATCTAAAATAGATGAAAATACATGCTTCCTGTTCGGAGAAATGCCTAGTAATCCTGGACAAGCATTTTTCGACCTTGAAAAAGTTGCTGAACTTGCAAAAAAGCATGGTATTCCAATGATCGTTGATTCAACTGTTGCTACTCCGGCATTATTACGTCCAATACAATGGGGCGCAGATATTGTCATTCAATCTGTTTCAAAAACAATTACTTCAAGCGGTTTTGGAATTGCTGGCGCAGTCATTGCTAAAAATAATCTCTCTCACTTGAAAATTAACAACGATAAGCTGAAAGCGAATTTTTGCCGCTATCTTAAAACATTACCTAACCGCGATAATGGGCCCAACCTCTCGCCCATGAATGCGATCATGACCTTAAATGATATTCGCACCTTAAGGTCAAAAGTTGACCTGTTGAGCAGAAATACCATGAAAATAGCCCGTTTTCTTGAGCAACATAAGCATATTGAACAAGTTGATTATCTCGGACTTGAAAAACATCCATTACACAAAATTGCAAAAAAATATATGGTTCTGGTTGATTCTGAATTTGATGAACTATATGGCAAAAAAATCAACAGGTATGGACATCTTATGTCATTCAGAGTAAAAGGAGGCGCTAAAGCTGCACGTAATGTATTCGATGCTTTTCAACGGATTTGGCGGGCAACTGATCTGGGCAAAATTAAATCTGTAGCTACAATCCCCGCAATTTCAACTCACCAGCAACAAGGCGAACAAGCCAGAAAAATTGCCGGTATACCACCAAACTTAATTAGGTTATGTGTTGGCGCTGAGCACCCTGACGACATAATTGCCGATATTGAACAAGCACTTGGAGTTTTAGACGGGAAGAAAGTCAAAGTCAGCTCCCCGGAATATTCTGCGGGTGGGGCTTCTTCCGCGGCTTTAAGAAAATAATAGTTACTATATTTTCAATGGATTTAAAAGATCATTTTTTATCAATTCTT
>JACQWN010000344.1 GCA_016209245.1 Bacteroidia bacterium | reverse complement strand
GGATCATAACAATAAAAAAATTCAGAAGAGGGGAAACTATTATAGATATAGAATTCACAATCATATCCGTTGTTAATATAATTGTGTTCAAAAGTATTACCGGCAGGAACGTAAAAGTCATCTTCTTGTTCGCCTTGTAACGAAGCAATTTCGCCATTTACTACCGCAATATCGTATATGTTATCGCCATATTCATTACATTTATATTTTAATCCTGCTGTATAAGAAATAGGGATATTACTTTTGCCCCAAAATGAAGAATTCGACCCGATTGCAATAGTTGCAACACTCAGTTCGTTGAAGTAATTATTATATACTTCATTCGGACTACCGCCTGACGAATTTATTATCAGACCAGGTATTGTATAAGGCGTTCCGTCGAGATTATAAAAATTGTTTTCCTGTATTTTGTACTCGGTACACCCGTTCAGGTACATGCAATACGAAATATAATCATCAATAATTTCGCAAAATGGATAATTTTCATCATCTGGCAAACAGTGTGGATCGCCGGGTTCGGGCATGGAACCTGAAGCTAACGGACCAATAATAAAATTGTTTGACAATATAGTTGCTCTTAAATCTTGTCCTTCAAGTAAAATCGGACGGTGGTTATTATAAAATTCAGCATCCTTAATTATTATATTTGACAAGCCATAATCATTGTTTGAAGCTCTTATCCCATAAAACAAACCCTCGAAAACATTGCGGTCCCATTGATTGCAGGGATACATTGTTCCGAGACAACGTGAAGTAACGCTGAATTCCCCGCCTTCGTTACATAAAATTCCTTTTCCTCTGTATGCAACCTCTCCGGCGGCAGGCTGACTGTTTAGAAATTTACAACCCTTGAACGCTATACCTTTTGTCTTGATTATTTCAACAAAAGTTTCGGGATTAACGGAAGGAACGGGCCAATTATTATCCGTAATGAATTCGCAGTTTGAAAAGCTGCTAAGGTTTTTATTAGTGGTATAAGCAACTGTTTCAAATATTAATGCCTTTTTGTTATTGATAAACCTGCAACTTGGGTGACTGTCGTCATCAAAAGCATTTGCAATGGCTTTAACAAGACCATTGGCTTGGACATAAATTCCACATTCGGCGTTTTCGATTACGACTCCGTTTTTTAATTGGACATAACTTTGATGGGAGAGGTCGTTGCCGGGGTAGCCATCACCATGGACGATGATGCCATGCCAAAACCCCGAGGTTGTTTGGGATGTTAGAACCGCATTATTAATTGTGCAGATACCATAGATATCTATTACGGAATTACTTCCGCATACGGCAAGGGCGCCTTCTTCAAATACAAGCCGGGCGCCTTGCGCTATCATTAATTGCGAATTATTATTTAACTCAAGCTTTCCTCTTTTACCTATTCGTAATGTGCTACCCGGACCAATATAAGCGAAGGCGCCGGCAGTAAGAATTAATCGCCCGCCTGCATCTATTATAAGAGAACTGCCCGGTTTTAAATCAGTATATCCGTTTGACATTACTGCAAGATAACCTGTGTTAATCTGTAAAGTTGCATCCTGCGCCACCTGTAAATAGCCGTTAAGGCCAATGCCTGCATCGGATGCCATAAAATTAATATCACCCTTGTCGTATTTTAACATGTAGCCGACTGAAACCGTAAGCGCGCTGCCGCTGCCTAACCAGATCCGACCAAAAATATTTTGATTATTAAATTGAGTAAACGTTATTGAACCATTATTTACAATATTTAGATGGCTGTAGGGCTGTATGGCTGTAAGACAATATTTCCCATTATCGGTAAATCGTTTGCATCGTTGTAGTTGTATCGTGTAATATGATTCAAAGCCGGCTGCTGCGAAGGGCTTTGCTCAAACTGAAATACTTTGAAAACCTGGCTATTATCTGAAAATTGTGTTTTAGTTACTGTTTTTTCATAAAAAGTAACAGAAGTTCCCAAATAATTTCCTGACGATGTGCCGGAACCGGATGTGAAACTTTGTACTATGTATGGGGAATTATCAGGTGCTCGAAAACTCAAGGATGGGTCATCTATTCTATCAAGCACGATACCGTCAACATGCGTCGTGATGTTTCCTCGGTATGCATCGTCGGTAAAAAAGCGAAAACCCGCGTTCAGCAATGTTTGGGTTGTGTAGTATTTTTCCGTTGAAAACATAATGCGGTAAACCTGCCAGTCGGCCGGCAGTGTATTGCCCGACGGATTTAAAGAATGTACGGTTTTAAAATCCCATTTTGTGCCTGTTGCTAATGTGCCAGGTGTAAGCTCGGTTATCAGGTCAATATCGTAATCATTTCTTGTCAGACCGGGCGTACCGTTATCGGTTTTTATTCTTACTTCCATCATATAAACGCTATTGGGCAATACCGTAATGCTGCCTAACTGTTTCTGCACAAAATAGGTGGGCAGAATTGGCGAACTTGTCGTATTCATGGGCAGGTCGGTTCCTTTGCAGCCGTCGCCCGGTGCGGCATTTGAACTCGAGTAAACAGATAACACGGCGGAAGAAGGCAAGTTTGATAAATTTACCGGATCCGTGCAGGTATTGGTGGCATACCAGTAATCGGGCTTGCCTGAAGTTACATTTTCGAGATGCGGATTTGCAAGTATCCCGTTTGGAATCGTGACAGTTGTCGAGGTAATAGTAAAACTAACAGGCGCTGATACGCACCCGTTGGCGCCGGTAACCTGCAATGTAAAGACACCGGCCAGTAAATTTACAGCGGTTTGGGTGGTTTCTCCGTTGCTCCATGTATAAGAATAAGGAGATACGCCTCCGGAGACTTGAGCTGTGGCCGACCCGACAGCGCAACCAGCATTGATAATATTCGTAACGCTTGCTACCAAAAAAGGAAAAGTCGTTGTAATACTGCCGGTCGTTGTGCATCCGTTGGCGTCGGTAACCGTAACAGTATAGGCGCCGGGTTGTGTAAGAACTGCCGTTTGAGAAGTTTGCGCGGGTGACGTGTTCCACACATAAGAATAAGAGCAAGACCGCCGGAAGGATTTGCGGTTACATTTTGCGTACAGGTAGCAAAAGCGGAGCTTAGGGAAATCGTCAAGGGCGGAGGCACAGTAACATTAATCTGCAAAATATTGGGTAAGTTGCACGGAAATGAGGAAGAAGAACCGCTGCACGGAACTGTTTGGTTTGCAATATTTGTACATGAGCATGTATTTAAGTTACCTGTTGTTATATCCTTACCTCTGGCATTAAAAGGGACTGAAAACGGGGAAAAGAAGATAGGAGGCTCTAAATTATTTATCGAAACGGATAATAAATATTGATCGCTGGATATTCCGGCAGGAAGTGAAAACGAAAACGAGGTTGGTCCGCTAGACGGATAAGAGGGATTGTATTGACAACCATAATCGTAAACAAACTTAAATATATCTATCGGACTTATATTGTTATCAGGTTTGACTTGAAAGCTGTAGGTATTATTGATGTCATATATATCCGTTATTGTACAAGTAACAAAAAATGATATTGTACTCACAAAAACACCATCGCAGTCATAAAAACGGTCTGCATAGTTTTGAGTGTAAGTAATTGGAATTGTAACAGTATTGCAGGTACCCGTATTAATATTAGTTG
>JACQWN010000343.1 GCA_016209245.1 Bacteroidia bacterium | reverse complement strand
TTTTAGGGACGCGTTTATGTAAATGTCACCCGATATATACAGGTATGGAATATCCTGTCTGTAAAAAGATTAGAAAAAAGGAAATTAAATGAATAATCACGGTTGCTAACATTTCGGGCATGATTATACTTCGACATTTCGATAGGCTCAACGCAACGCAAGCTCTGTGCGGCGCTCCGCTCAGCATAAAATTTCCGCCCTGCAAAAGGCAGTTCCCTGAAAGATGCAGAGAAATTGAAAATCGGTCTTCAAAATTTGGATTATTCGTATTAATATATTACTTTTGGTTATTATTTTATACATAGATTATTTCACCGAAGTACGAATTTTTTACGAACTTACGAATTACGAATCCGTCAATCAGCGAAATGTTCGTAATTCGTAAGTTCGTAACTTTTTCGTACTTCGGTGGGATAATATAGTACATACCTAAACAGTTACACTAAATTAACATTTAACATTTATTATTATGAAAAAATTTATTACAATTTCAGTCTTTTTTTGGGTAGTTGGCATTTATGTAAAGGCACAAAATGTTTCATTTACAGCCGACATTAATTACGGGTGTGCGCCTTTGACCGTTCATTTCATCAACACCAGCACTATTGATACTGCGGGCGTTTCTTTCTGCTGGTATTTTAACGACGGCACCGATTGGGTTATTAAATATTCGCCTTTTCACACATTCGAAACAGCCGGCTATTATTGGGTTTACATGCAAGCCCGCGATTCATTGTGGAACTTTTTGGGAGAATACAGCTATGAAATCTTTGTTCAGGGCTCAACCGGTAAATTTTTTATGTCGTCAGGAAAAATGGCATGCCCCGGCGATATAGTTACTTTTGCTTATGAGGGCAATATATTCGGGCTATTCTGGGATTTTCACGATGGCTTTACTTCAAATAATAATTGGATAACACATCAGTATGATACTCCCGGAACATATTTAATAACTTTGATTATTGAAACCGAATGCGGTATTGACACTATTAATCAGCAGCTAATTGTCAACGATGAGGCGATACCGGGTGTCGTTATATATTCAAATGGCAATTGGGTCTGCCCCGGTGATGATATCAGCTTATGGGATAACTTCGATGCCTCATCTTATTTTTGGAATTTCGGCGACGGCGGTTTTTCAACTAATCCTACACCTGTACATTCTTACAGCACAACAGGCGATTATATGGTTACTCTTACAGTGACAAATAGCTGCGGAAATTCCAACTCCGATACCGCTTATTTTACTATCGCTGATAATGCCACACCTCATGCAGAATTTAATTTCTGGCCCGACCATTCATGTCCAATGAACCCCATCACATTTAATGCATGGGGTACAGGAACATTTTTTTGGGATTTTGATGACGGTAATACAGGTCAAGGCAGTAATGTATCACATGCATATAATGCCCCCGGTATATATAATGTTCAACTGATAGTAATAAATGAATGCGGAAACACCGATACAGCTTATCAATCAGTATATGTAGAATATCAACCATGGAATCAGCCCAATGCATCATTCGGATTTGAAAATTTCGAAAATTGGAATGAGCAGGGCGAAGTTTTTGAAATAACTATTTGCCCCGGCACAGAAGTAATTTTCAGTAACTGGAGTTGCTGCGGGGCGGATCTGATATATAATTGGGATTTTGGCGACGGTTATTATTCTTCCGAAGCCAATCCTTCACATACTTTTAATTCAGCGGGATATTTTACCGTTATGTTAATTGTTTCAAACAATTGTGGCGGAAGCGACACAACTTATAAATGGATTAATGTTGACCCGGAAATTATGCCCATTGCATCCATTCAAGTCGTACCTGACACAATCTGTCCATCTGAACCCGTTTATTTCTTCGATGAACAATACAACCAGGACAACCATTATGTCTATTCTATCTGGTTTGGCGACGGCGATTCACTTGTAAATATTCTTGAACCTACCGATTCGGTTTACGAAGTTCTTGCTTTGCACCATTATTATTCACAAGGAGTCTATCCATATTTTATTACTGTAACAAATTTATGCGGTAATACAAATTCAGTATCCGGTGAAATAGTTGTTGATTCATCGGGCAATCATACACCTTTTTATTATGTTACAAACACAACAGTTAATGAAAATGGGATTCCTAATTTAGAGCAATATGACTGGAGCTATCCATCAGGTCCCGACGACCATCATTTTACAGTTCCGGTTGTTATTAATGGCTGGGAACCCGGTATGAATCAGGATATGTATGTGATTTGCTGGTATGGCGGAATGGATATTTTTGAGGGAGACCCGGGCGGACCGGCCGGAATAGTTCCGGTTATCGGGCCTGGACAAGGATTCGCCGATGTATATGTCCGCAGCGATTCCGATTCGGTTGTCATTGCTGCAATTTGGTACTGTAATGAACCGTTCCAGGGTGATCCGCATGGTTTTGCCATTGCAGGGGCATTTGAAATAATTCCCGGCGGATTTACAAATTTGAATCCTGTTGAAATTAATATTTATGTTGACTGTGATACAATTATAGCACCGCCTAATGAAAATGCTGCTTGCCCGGGAGACCCTGTCGGCTTCATGGCAGCAGGCGGACTCGAATACGAATGGCATTTCGGCGACGGCGCTGCCGATACCGGCTTATTTGTCGCTCATGCTTACGCCGATACTGGCTTTTATAATGCTTATGTTCTTATTACTAATGGTTGCGGTGGAATTGATTCAGTTTTAACTTTGGTGGAAATCGTTAACTGGAATGTACCGGAATCGTGGTTCTGGACATCAAGTAATTATGTCTGCTCTTTTGATTTAATATATTTTAATCCTGAACAGAATAATGATATGAATTACAATACATATTTATGGGATTTTGGCGATGGTACGACTTCTTCCGAACAAAATCCCGCCCATTATTATACTTCAGGGGGAAAATTTATTGCAAGTCTGACTGTTTCTAACGGATGTGGCTCTTCTATAAGCTTTGATACTATATTTATTAATCAGCCGGAATATTATTCTTATGTGAATCCGGGATGTTACAACCAAAATAATGCTTCGATTGAAGTGGAAGTTACAAATGGATACTGGCCGATTTCTTACCAATGGTCAACAGGAGATATTTCCACAGGTATATACAATCTTTCTGCCGGTGAATATATTATTACCATAACTGATGCAGGGGGATGCATGGCTGTCGAATCATTTATAATTAATGAACCTGATGAACTTAGTATTAATATTATTGTTAATGACATAAGCTGTAATGGCAATCAGGATGGCACTGCTATTGCACAAGGTACGGGCGGAACCGGACCATATTATTATTTCTGGGATATCGGTTCACAGCAGGAGATTATCAACGACCTTTACCCTGGTATATATCCTGTAACTGTTGTTGATGCGGCAGGATGCATAGCAAATGACAGTGCCGAAATTGCCGAACCTGATATTCTGGCTGCAAACATTACTGCAACAGAGCCCGATTGTAACGGCAGTTATTCCGGTTCCGCAATTGCAAATACTTCAGGCGGAGTTACACCTTATTATTATATATGGACAACAGGAGAAATCTCACAGGAAATTAATTATTTATCGTCAGGAAATTATGAAGTCACTATTACTGATAATAATGGTTGTGAAGTCATTACAAACGTTTTTATTGATGAACCCGTTGTAATTACAGCAGCAATTCAGGGAACCGATGCATTATGTTCCGGAGGGAATGATGGGGAGGCTGATTTAAGTATTAATGGAGGAACACCGCCTTATGAGTACTTTTGGTCGAATGGTGAAACAACACAGGATATTTCCGGGCTTGAAAGCGGAAATTATAATGTCGAGATATTCGACTCAAACGGTTGTGAAGCTTTCGCTGATGTTGCAATTTCCGAGCAACTATCTGAAATGGTAATTCTTACAGGCAGTTCCGATGCCGCTTGTACTGCAAATGATGGCTCGGTATGGATTGAAAGCACTACCGGTGGCGGGACCGCTCCATTTAGTTATGTTTGGAGCACATCTCCTGCACAATATTCCGATTCCGTTATTAATTTAGTAGCAGGTGCTTATTATGTGACAGTTACATCTTCAGAGGGTTGTTCTGAAATCGCATATATTACTGTTAATAACACCGGAGCTGCAACTATTGACACTATTATTAGCATTATGCCTTCATGTGCCGGGGATTGCGATGGTTCTGTCACTATTTTTGCTTCCGGAGGTGCTTTGCCATATACTTATGAATGGGATAACGGCTCTACCGATAATATAGCTTCCGCTCTCTGTGATGGAATTCACACTATTTCTGTTACTGATAATAATTCCTGCATTTCCGTTCAAACTATTGAATTGACTGAACCGGATGAACTTTTAGTATCGGCAGAGATTACAGATATTCTTTGCAGCGGGGAAAACACAGGAGCTATAGTTCTCGCTGTTTCAGGCGGAACGTCCCCTTATACTTTTCAATGGAATACAGGGGCAAGTACAGACGCCCTACAGGGCGTCTCTGCCGGAATTTATTTAATTACAATTACTGATGCTAACGGTTGTTCTGTCAGCGATAGTTTTTTCGTTGACGAAGCAGTACCTGTTATTTCAACCATCAATGGAAGCGATATATTATGTTCCGGCGATATGAACGGAACTGCCGACCTTACTATTACAGGCGGACAGCCCCCATATAGCTATTTATGGTCAAACGGTGCAACTACCCAGGATATTGTAATGCTTTCAGGTGGCTCATATTTTGTTGCTGTTACCGATTACAACAGTTGCAATAAAGTTGACTCAATTAATATTTATGAACCCGAACCTATCAGTATTACTGCAACTATTACTGACCCGTTATGCTATGATGAATTTGGCAGTGCATCGCTAAATATACAAGGCGGAACCCCTCCGTATTCAGAAGACTGGCAAGGCGAAAATCCTGATTATTTAACTGCCGGCATTTATAATGTTATTGTTGAAGATATAAATGGTTGCATTGAAACCGAACAGATAAATATTATACAACCTGATGAGCTTACTGCTGAAATAAGTACTGTTCCGGCAAGCTCACCTACTTCATTTGATGGTTCTGCTTCTGTAGTGTCAACAGGAGGAACTTCGCCATATTCATATTATTGGAGTAACGGTTCTACACTCCAAACAAACTCAAATTTACTTCCCGGATACTATTGTGTTACCGTTACAGATGCTCATGGTTGCACTTTTAAAGCTTATGGAACAGTTGAATATTCTGTTGGTTTGACAACGGCAACGCAAGCTGGGTTTGAGTATAAAATTTATCCGAATCCAACGACCGGAATTATTACAGTTGAAACATCGGGTATGAAATGTACACATCTGGAAATCCTTAATTTATTAGGCAAGCAGGTCTATTATGAAAAACCTGAAAGTTCAAGCACCATTATTAATATGCAGGATTTGCAGCCAGGGATTTATTTCATCAGGTTGTTTACGGATAAAGGTTTAAGGACTGGTAAAATAATGGTTCAGTGATTTATTAGTTATATAATATTTTGAAAAAATATTTGTAATTTACGAAACTATTGCTTATTTTTGTAATAAATTTTTAATTCAGAACAACATCAATGTATTTAGCCCCATTAAATTACGACCGGTATTTTAAAAAAGTATTTAAAGAAACTACTATTGCTAAAAGATTCCTAGAAGATTTTTTTGACACCTCTATTGAAACAATTGAGATGCTTACATTACGGCATAAAATAACCGACGCTTCAACCGCAGTTGAGTTTGATTTCCGATGCAAAATTAACGGGCAATATGTAATTATTGATATGCAGCAGTGGTATAAACAGGATATAGTGCA
>JACQWN010000342.1 GCA_016209245.1 Bacteroidia bacterium | reverse complement strand
TTGAGGCAATTATTGTAAATACTGTATCATTATTTACAACCACAAAAATATTCCCTTTGGTTGCACGGTTGGTTGAAATTATTCCGAGCGAATCCATCAGAACTGCATTTGTAGGAAGTTGAATTTCTTCATCTACATTTACAAATTGCTGCGATAAAAGCCCTGAAAACACATTGCTATTTGCAAAGCACAAGCGATGAGAAATTTTTTCCGTGGTAATTTCATATTCCAAATCTACATCATTGTAAAGATTTTTGTATGAAATGATATTTTCGTTGGCAACAACATTTGTATTTTGAGATGAAGCAGGCACCCAGTTTGTAGAGCTAACAGCAGGATTTATTCCAAATGAAATACTTCTGTTTTTATACGTCATTTCAACCCCATCAGCGGCATTCCCCCCAAAGCGTGAAACAAACCGGTTTTCATCGTTCACATATTTATATACAGGTATATTGGATTGCTTTATGGTAAGGTCTATATCCTGCCATGCGCCATGCTCATCTTTGTAGTGAAAGGGTCCTCCGATAATTACATTCACTTTATCTGGAGCGATTCGTACTTTTTTTGAATATTCCGTGCGTAATTCCCGCAATTCATTTTCTGGAACAAGCCCATCAAAAATTCCACCTTGCTGCCATTGTTTGGTCTGTTTTGATATACGTCCTATCGGTGAATTATTCAGTGTAGTAGCCACCGGTTGTGTGTTTGTAGTAACAGGCTGGCAAAATACCATCCCCCCTGCTAATACAAGCAGTGCTATGGTAAATGAAATCTTTTTCATATCTTTATGTTTTTTATTCATTACTAAATATATTTTATTGTAGTATTCAAACCTGTCAGGTTTCCAAGACCTGACAGGTTTGAAAAACGCAATACGATAAATATCTTGTTTTCATATTTGTCATTTTAACGGATTTTTATAACTTTGCACAAAATATATGTTATGGAATCATTAATATTACGAATTGATACATCTGCCAATGCAAAAATTTTCACAGCTTTTCTTAAAACATTACCATATAGCTGTTTTTGAATCCAACTATATGTTTATTTATAAAATTTATCATCGTTCCGTTATTATTCTTAATGTCGTACATTGCAGTCTTTTGTATTGAGTAAATTCAGATTAGAAATACACTCTTGCAAAAAACCTTGCCTGCAGCGCATATACTGAAAAGATATCATCAGTTTTCAGTAAAGCGCTGCCTACTTTTTCTTCTGATTTTCCATCGATAGAAAAGCAGAAATCCGCCTCGCCGCCCAATGAGAAGTGGTCGCCAAAAAGATATTCGCCACCGATAAAAGGCGCAAGGTTAAACGCCGATATCTCATACCTGTAAATAAAGTCGTTGTTTTTAAATTCCTCAAAATTGTACTTGTGATATATGAACCTGAAACCAAATGTAATATTCGCTCTTTTTAATTGGACCATAGGTACGATGCCCCCGCCGACAGCAAATTGTTTCGATATATGTTTGTAACGTTCTGTAATAGTAATGGTAATGGGAACATTAAATTTGCGGGTCAGACTAAAGAACGAAAATTCCGGTTCGAGTCTAAAATTTTTATGCAATGTCAGCGGCAGCAAAACAGAATAATCAAGCGACAGGTTGAACTCATCGTCAAACAGTACGTCGGATATTTCCGAAAACAGGTTGACGTTGGCAAAGTTAAAGCCGATACCGATAGGGCGGGGCTTCCAATTGGATTCTTTCCGGGTTGCAATATTGTATATATTGGAATTTATCCGTTTCAGGCTGTCGGCAAATTGCCTGGTTTGATTTTCAAGGGTCTCTTTTTGATTGTTCAGTTCTTCGCTCAGTTTTTTTATCTCGTCTAAAAGAGTATTTTGATTATTTTGTTGCGCCTGAGCCAGTTCCGTCATAATTTCCTGAAGTTGTCCGTTTTGCATTGTCAATCTGCTTACAAAACCGGTATCGGGATGGAGTTGCTTTTTCAGTTCATTCATTATGCTGTCGGTGTTGAAACTCATTTGAGTAATAATAGCAGGCTGTTTCTTTTGTACCGGCGATTGATTGAAATATTCCACTTCGCCGTTTTGATATTTGATCCATGAAATATCGCTTATATTGTATTCATAAGCAGGTCCGTTGGGAGTAGTGATTTTTTTATATTTTATTTTCTCATCGGAAACCTCCGTTACTTTTGCTTTAATTTCAATACCTGTTCCATTGCGAAAGAGGTGTAATTCATTTCCGATAATTTTCCATGTACCGTTATGTTTTTCGCTGTTATTCCAAACTCCATCCCACGTTCCGTCAATATGATAAGTCGCTACATTCTTTGCCCATTTCCATTTGGCGATAAGAAGGATTTGATTACCTGCGACAAATAGCTCAGGCGTTTTTGAATAAAGTAATTCGGTTGTTTGTGCGACAACAAAATCGGCTTTATTAAAAGAATTAAAAACCCATGATGTATAAGATAATTTGTTACTATTGTCGTAAAAAATTACTTCGGATACTATTTCGTAAGTTTTGTCTTTTTCTTCCTGTTGAACTATCCGGATTTTAGCAATTTCAAAGCCCGTCGCATTTTTCCTTATCTGAAGATCGTTGTTGTTATTTAATTCGAATTCTATCGTACTCAGTAGTAGCGAAACAAATAATTTTTTTGCGTTTTTGTCGGTAATGTACTTTTTCACCGCAGGCAAACCTACTTGGCTGGATTCCCATTCCCCGATTAAGACCTTCGAGGACAAGTTTCGGTCAAGTACAAAATTGTCTGTAAAAACTTTTTTGAAAATGAT
>JACQWN010000341.1 GCA_016209245.1 Bacteroidia bacterium | reverse complement strand
CTTTAGGGTTAAACCGGTTGACAATTTTAGCCCATAGTAAGCGTGCTGCCCGTTGCTTTGCAATTTCCATAAAAAAATTCATTCCTGCTGCCCAGAAGAATGAAATACGCGGTGCAAAACTATCAACAGAAAGTCCTGCATTTACCCCTGTTCTGAGGTATTCCAAACCGTCAGCCAAAGTATAGGCAAGTTCAAGGTCGCATGTCGCACCCGCTTCCTGCATATGGTAGCCCGAAACGCTGATTGAATTAAATTTAGGCATGTACTTGGCGGTATATTTAAAAATATCGGCAACGATTCTCATAGAAAAATCAGGCGGATATATATATGTATTTCGAACCATGAACTCTTTCAAAATATCATTCTGAATTGTTCCGCTAAGTTCTTCAAGCTTTGCTCCCTGTTCGAGTGCAGCTACAATATAAAAAGCTAATACGGGAAGAACCGCTCCGTTCATAGTCATGGAGACAGATATTTTATTCAAAGGAATCCGGTCGAATAATATTTTCATATCAAGAACGGAATCAATTGCCACGCCTGCTTTTCCAACATCGCCTACTACCCGTTCATGGTCGGAATCATAGCCCCTGTGCGTTGCAAGGTCAAATGCTACTGACAAACCCGTCTGGCCGGCCGACAGATTTCGCCTGTAGAAAGCATTAGATTCTTCAGCCGTGGAAAAACCGGCATATTGTCTGATTGTCCATGGATGCTGAACATACATAGTAGGATAAGGCCCCCGCAGAAAAGGAGGAATACCCGCAGCATAATGAAGATGTTCGATTTCTAACAAATCTTCTTTTGTATAGAACGGTTTAACAGGGATTCGTTCGGGAGTTAACCAATCATTTGAAAAAATAATTTTTTCACTCCGATTTTTTTCTATACGGCTTTGTTTCCCATTACTTCTGAAATCTATTTTACTGAAATCCGGTCGCATATAAAATATTTTTATTCAATCACAGTTACCACTTAGGCACTAAGAACACTTAGATTCACTATGCTTATATTTTAGGCAACTTTTTTGTGTTATCATTTTTCTTAGTGTTTCTATGTGTTCTAAGTGTCTCAGTGGTGAATTTTATTCAAAAAGTTAAACCTGTTATGTTATAAATTCAATACCGCTGATTAGTTACCAATTCCAAACAACTTCTGAAAATAAGCTAATGTTTCAATAATATTTGAATCTTTATGAATAAAATGTTCAATACCGCATTGCTTCAGGCAATCAATACAGTTTTTTGGTAAACCTGCAACGACCAGTATTAATGATTTCAAACCCTGCGCAAGCAAAGAAATTAGATGCAAAAACCGCCCTTGCCCTTCGTATTGAAAGATTTCCTGTTTGAAACATCCATACTTTAATTTTTTTCCCCGATAGTTCGGTTTCTAATCTTAATTTTTCGAATGCCTGTGCTCCACGATAAATTTTTATCGGTTCTGCAATTTCCCCTCTTTTGATTTTTACTTTTTTATTATAAACGTCTTTATCAATTTTCTTTAATATATTTTCATTAAAATCAGGGTACTGATTTGTCCCAAGTAAAATCCTTTTCCTGAGAACAATATCATTATTCTTTTTTTGAGCGACTTCATTAATATCATGCTGCACAATACCTCGAATAAAGGCATTAATAAATCCTCCTTTTTGTTCAATATTTTGAAAAATATCCCAACTATGCGATGCAATGGAATCGGTAAGACATTCAATATAATATGCACCGGCAGCCGGGTCAACTACTTTATTTAAGTAAGCTTCATTTTTCAAAATCAACTGGATGTTTTTGGCATATCTTTTTGATAAATTATCAGGTAACCGGTAAGTGCTGTCGAATGGTTCAACAATTATTGAATCGGCTCCTCCTAAAATAGCCGAGATGGTTTCGGTAGTAGTGCGAAGCATATTAATATATGGGTCATAAGATGTTTTGTTCCAAGAAGAGCTAACCGATTGAATAAAAGTGCCGACTGCGGACTGCCGTCTGTACAGACACGGTGCACCGTGTCTCTGCATCGCCGACTGCCGACTGCCGACTGTGGAAGTATCCTGCTTATACTCTTCGACTATTATAGCCCATAATAATCTTGCCGCTCTAAGCTTAGCAATTTCCATAAAAAAATCTGAACCCACAGCAAAGCGGAATTGAATTTTGGATGATGCTTCTTCTACAGGCAACCCTTTATCAGTAAGTATTGCAAGGTATTCATTCGCTATTGCCAGACTATAGCCCAATTCCTGCACTAAAGATGCTCCGGTATTGTGAAAATATTCCCCGTGAACAGTAAAAAGCTTGAAAAAAGCAAATCTGTCACAGGTTATTTTATATAAATCGTATAATTCATTATGCAAATTATCTCTGTTTGAATAAAAATATCCTGTTTTTACTAAATAACCTGCAGGATCATAATCAATTGAGCCACTGAGATTTTCCTCTTTTAATTTTTGAGGAGATATATATTTAAGGTAATATTCAAGAAATTTATGCGCTTGTTTGTTAATATTAAAGTTTACAGTAATCTCTTCGATATTAATATTTCGCAACAGCTTCGTAATTTTTGATAAAAAACCGATATTCGGCTTATAAGGTTCAAAAGTCAATGCCGTAGCCCCGTTTTTAATGGCATCCATTGCTTCATGGTTCGATTCTTCGGGTTTTGTTACTATTATCTTCTGACAAATTTCCCAATTGTTATTAGTAGTTTTATTGCCTCTGATATATGGAAAATCAATATGAAAATTTTCGAGATATTGTAGCTTGTTTGAATCTTCATCAGTGTAAAACGGCTTAATGTTTAGCCCTTCATAAGTTTGACTTATCAGCCGTTTTTCATAATCCCCCGTTTTTATGTCATTCATTATTTTTGCCATCCATTCTTCATGACTTACAGGTGGAAACATTTCAAAAAGTTTTGTATTCTCTTTTTCAGTTTTATGTATCAAATCTTGTTTCATGATTGTAAAAATGAAAAATCTATTTCAACATCTTCATCATTAATTTTAATATGTTTATTTCTGATTTCTTTTTCTTTGTTAATAATTGAACATGTGAGAATTTCAATATATTTAATAACTTCATCTTTATTATTACCTGGTAAAGGAATTTTGCAATCTAAAAATAATGTTTTAGCATGTTTTATAGTTACTCCATCCGGAACCTTCACCTCTAATTGTTTTTTGAAAAAAAAGTGTTTTAGAAAAGCAAGAAGATAATATTTATTATCGGTTATCGGTAACCTATATATCCCACCCGAAAACATATAATTCGAATAGTCTTTATCAAGAATAACAGTTTCGCCTATATTGGAATCTTTTGAAATTAATATATCGCCCTCTTTAAGATTATAATTTACAAAAGACGAAGGCATCATGGAGACTAAACTGTCAGAAGAAAAAGAAGGAATGAAAGAATTTTTTTGTAAACTTTTATTTCTAATAAAAAAGTGGGTTGATTTAGAAATATAATTTATAGATCCTATTTCAATACCTTTATCAGATGGGTTTAATTCCCGATTTAAAAAATTTTTTATTAAAAGAAATTTTTCATTTTTCAGATAAATATTTTGGTATTGTCTGGCTGATAAAATATAAGAGTTATTAATAATATCTTTGAATTTAATACTTTTTGACATATGTGTATAATTTGCTACCATTTATAAATATTACTACTTTTTTATATTCATTTATTTTTTTACATGGCGGAGGTGTGGTATTTTGAGCAAAAGACAATGCATCTTTCAAATTACAAAATTCTTCTAAAGGATCAGGGTAGCCCACCTGCCATTTTTCATAAACATTACTCCATTTAATTTTCCAATTATTTTTCTGGAACGTTTTTTTCTTTTTTTCCATTTTTATTTCGTTTTTATAAATATATTCTGTAATATATTTTCTTGCCCTAAACACCATTTTTTAAATTTAAAAATAGTTTGTGTAAAATCTTCATCCAATAAAGGTTCCCCATCAAGTCCATTTAAAATTTCAAAAGTATTTATATCTACTTTATATTTGGGGAAGAAGTTTTTTATTCTGTTCACTGTAATTACATCGTATCCTATATTTTCAATAGTTTTTACAAAAATATTGTAATTCTGTTGTTGTAATTTTTTAAATCATTATCATTGGGTCTATATGCAACAATAAGATTTGTAACAGCATTAGTGTCAGCAAATACACCCGATGGTAAATCAAATAAAGCAACAATTCTCATTTTTTCTATAAGCCATTGCCGTGCTTTTTGCCAAGTATCAATAGTACACAATGAATTTGATAAAACAATTCCAAGACGTCCATTTTCTTTTAGTATTCTATATGCGTTTTCAAGAAAAATTAAACCCATGTCAATGGAATTTCCGTTACGTGCAATATTCCAAAGCTCATACATTTCTATAATTTCTTTATCTCTTTGGCTTTTAGGTTCATATTTTCGCCCTTCACCAAAAGGAGGATTCGTAAGAACAACATCAAATTTTTTTAATTTTGTCTGATCCTTCCAGTTATCCCAATTCCCGTTTTTATGAATTACCGGATCAAGTTCTACTAAATTATCTCTGTCATCGAACTTCCATAGTATTGAACCCTTATCTGGCTTATATCTTAAAATAGCATTACCGTCTCCATTAAGTATCATATTCAATTGAGCAAGCATCAACATTTGCTCATCATTATCAACACCATATCTAAATTAATAGGCAAAAATGCTTTTAACTCGTACTGATTTTGATAATTATTATCAAATTAGATTTTTGCTATTAAAAACGATGTTTTCATTTTATTTATTTTTTGGTTTGACTTTTTAAAAAGGCTTATACTGTCTTTTTTGTTTTATTTTTTCTTATATAATCAATCTTCTGTTCTGCCACATACAAAATCTCTTTAGCAGTTTTTTCTTCTGCTAAGTCATAAGCTACTTTATCGCTATAATACTGAACGAGTAATTCTTTTTCGTTTACTTTAAATATTTTTGCAAGTTGAATTACCTGTTCTTTGCGTGCTTTTTTCTCATTTCTTTCAATCTTGCTTAATAATGATTGGTCTATGTCAAGCAAAGCAGCGATTTTTCTCAATGGTAATTCTTTTTCTTCTCTAAGCTTTCTTATCGCTTCTCCAAATGTTTGCATTTTGGCATAAATTATTTTGGTATAATATTGTCCAAAAATACTATTTTTTTATTATGTAATGCGAATTAAGGGTTGAAAATATGATAATTTTTATAAAGAAAATATTTATTTGTTGAAGCTGTCAGACACTTTGACACATATTAATTTTATTAGTTCATGTTTAATTTTATAATAAGTATATTAAAATATAAATATCTCTAAAAGTGTCTGACAGCTTTTTGATTATCAACAAAATAAATATTTCAACCCTTAATTCGCATATGTAATTAAAAAATTAAAAAAAATATTTATTAACATCTGATTCAATTGTATTATTAAGGAGGTTAAAGAATGAATTTGCAATCGTAAAAATAAAACATTTTTTAGAATTTAGCGTTTTCGATTACAATATTTTCTATTTTTGTAACATAGTTGAGAAAATCTGAAAATTAATATTTAATTTATGAAAGCTATTATATCAATATTGTTCTTAATCCTTGCATTTTCAGCATTCCCACAAAAAATTGATACAATCGTTAACTATTATTCCGATGGGAAAGTTGCAAGTAAAGGCATAATGTTCGATGGGGCTGAATGGGGAAAATGGTTATACTGGGACAAAGACGGCAGATTGATTCAGGAAACCGATTTCCGGCACGGAACTCTGCATGGGAAGCATATATATTATTACAATAACGGTA
>JACQWN010000340.1 GCA_016209245.1 Bacteroidia bacterium | reverse complement strand
TGGTATTAAATGGGTTGTAGGATTTCAAAACCGGAGATATTACAACAGAATTGCTAAAATGCTAGTGAAAACGCTTAATAGTAAAGTTTTTGGCGATTAATTCATATCATAGTTTTCCGGGAAAGTGGTCCAAATACGGTATTTTTCCTCCATATTTGAAAGAATTTCTTTCCATGCAGAATCAGGAGGGGCATTAAATATCGTCTGTTTATCCAATTCTCCAACTATCCAGTAATTCCTTGATAATTCATTGTCAAGCTGTTTTGGCGCCCAACCTGAATAACCAATAAAAAAACGTATTTGGTCGGCTTGCAAAATGCCTGTTTCAGCAATTAATTTGATATGTTCGATATCGCCGCCCCAATAAACATCTTTCATAATATTAACGGAGCTTGGAATATTTTCTAATGTGTGGATATAATGAATCGTGTTGGTCTGAACAGGGCCGCCAAGTGATATTTTGTACCGAAAATCGGGGAAACCTGAAATTAGTTCGGAAATCCGTATATCAACAGTTTTATTTAAAATGAATCCGATGGTTCCATTTTCATTGTGTTCGGTAAGCAGGACAACTGAACGTTTAAAAAAGGAATCTCTTGTAAAAGGTTCAGAAATCAATACTTTCCCTTTTTTAGGAGCCACATTGTTATGCTCGATTTTCAGAAAATCTAATTCCAGCATAGATTAATTAAATATTCACCTGCAAAGAAAAAGATTTTTTTCAATATTAAAAATATTTTTTACAAAATTGCAGATTTTACTTATTTCTTATTTATCTTTACCCCAACGTGAACAAGCCACAAAAAAACTAATATTGCCACAGATTATACAGATTTTATAAATTCATTTTTTTTAATCTGCGTTAATCTGTGCAATAGTTCGGCTGTGCTCACTACAAGTCTGTGGCTATTTTTTTTAATGTTTTGCCAAAACTTGTAGTGAACAGCGTCGAACTATGTGTCAGAATATTTTTGTAAGGTACTAAATAAATTGCAACTATTTATAATTAAATTCTTCAAAAATGGCTCTCAAATGTGGAATTATCGGAATTGCCAACATCGGTAAAACAACATTATTTAATTGCATGTCGGCAAATAAGGCGGCTGTCACAAAATTTGCATTTACCAGCAATAAGTCGAATGTTAGCATAATTAATGTTCCTGATGTTCGTTTATTACAAATTGAAAAATTGCAACCTGCACAAAAAATCACCCCTGCGACAGTCGAAATTATTGATATACCAGGGCTTGTCAGAGGCGCCAATACCGGAGAAGGTGTCGGTAATAAATTTTTATCTGAAAATCAAGCGAAAAAAAAAAAAAAAATTATAGTGAAATACTGCATATATATAAATCGCATATCGAATCATGCAAAAATGCAAGGACTGTTAAAATTAATCAGGAAGAGAAAAAATACATGCACGATTTGTTCCTGCTGACAATGAAACCGGTGCTTTATGTTTGTAATGTTGATGATATATCGGTAATTTCAGGCAATCAATATGTTGAAAAAGTAAAAGAATCAGTTCAAGATGAAAATGCAACTGTTCTTACAATTGCCGCCCGGCTTGAAGCTGAAATATCTGAATTTGAAAACCCTGATGAACGGCTCGAATTTCTGAAATTTTCCAGTTTATCCGAACCTGGTGTCAACCGGCTAATAAGGGCTGGATATGAATTATTAAATCTGATTTCATTTTTTACTTTAGGACCTAAAGAGGTCAAAGCATGGAGCATACAACAGGGAACTAATGTACAGCAAGCGGCGGGTGTTATTCATAGCGATATGGAAAGGGGCTTTATCAGAGCGGAAGTAATGAAATATGATGATTTTGTTGCTTTCGGCTCGGAAGCTAAAGTCCGCGAAGCAGGAAAGCTACGTATTGAGGGGAAAAACTATATTGTCCAGGATGGGGATTTGATAAAGATCCGGTTTAATATCTGATTGATTTTTCGGTTTCGCTCTATCTTTTTAATGATTTATAGACTCCATATTATTAACTAAATAATTATTGAATAAATTTCTCAATGGCTTGATAACGGCCACGAATTGGTGCAGTGCCCACTCTCCTGATAAACTTGTTTAAAAACGTAAACTCTTTCAACATATTACAATCTATCGTCTAGATCCTGTGGGCATTGCACCAACTTGATGTTAGAAACTGTGGGGTGTTCCATGATATTTTCAGTCCTAAATTAATTATTCTTTTAACAATTTCTTTGTAATTATTCCTTTCTCAGTCTTTGTTCTTAATATATAAACTCCGCCTGAAAGATTTGATATGTCAATTATTATTTTTATATTTGAAATATTAAAGGTATTAACAACCGTTAATAATATTAGTTTAATGGCAATTTGTTACGCGTTATTTATCATTTCTGTCATTCATTGTCAATTCTATCTGTCATTTACTGAATATCATTTTTTTAAAGTACCATCGTTTGCTTTTTAAGAGTAGTATGTTTTTTATATCGCTCATTTTTTTTGAATTTATTAAAAGATTCGTTTTTCTTTCTATTAAGAATTTCGAAAGAGTGATTAACTTTTATTAAAAGTTTATTTGCCAGATCACTTTCTGTCAATGATGAAAAATCCTTTTCAAGAAATTCAATTTCGCACTTATCGGGAAGTTGTTCGGCAAGTTTAGGGTTGTCTATCAATTGTCTGATGAAATTAAAAGTCAACCCAATGTCTTTTTTAATAGCTTCTTTGTTTGTCATTTTATTTTCTTTTTTAAGTTTTTTAAATATTTGGTTTTGTAAAATTCCCACTTGTCAACAATGTCTTGTTCTGCATAAGTGGCTGCCGTTTTTATGTCGGGCATCTCAAGTTTTGTTTTTTCGTTATCTCCTTTTGGCAAAATAAAGTCTCTGTGAAAAAATCCATGGGCTAAATCATATCTGACAATTTCGCACCAATTTTCGTCGATCAAACTTTCATATTGAAAAACGAAGTCAATAAGTCTATCTTTATCAATAGTTAGTTTTACCCGTAATCGTTCTTGTCCAGTCCTGCCTAATGCTTTAATAAATTCTTTCCTTTTTATCATTTGTAATTAAATCTAATTTATATTTTCATGTAAAAATAATATTTTTCTTATTTAAAAAGCTTTATTTTTATATTTTTTTTTCAGGTGGGGTTTTATTTGTTCATTGTTATTTTCCGTTTACATCTTTTTGTATTGATGTTTTCTCACCCCATAGTTTCTAACGGTTCGGCGGTTGCTGTTCGGTGGCAATTTAACTACTAAATTTTTCACGAAGAACAAAGGTTTCAAATTGTACGTCATTGTCATACAAGCTACACACCGCCACTGACAGCAAACGCCTGTTA
>JACQWN010000339.1 GCA_016209245.1 Bacteroidia bacterium | reverse complement strand
TTTGCCTTAATAGCCACAGATTTCACAGATTTATTACTACCGAAGGTGATTTTTTGTTAAAATTTATTAAACTAATTAGTGTCTGTCTGTAATGTCAATACACAAATAAATATATCGACACGAATTACACGAATTTACAGGAAAAAAATATTTTTAATTCGTGCAATTCGTGTCATATTCAGAGTTTATGGACAGACACTAATTAATTATAATCTGTGTAATCTGTGGCAAATATTTGTTTTTAATGCTTTAATCATGCTGAGTGGGTACAAATTTATTAATTCTTTATTTATTATTCATTAACAATAATTTTCCTTCCCTGTTTAAATGCTATTTTATTTGCTGATTTAATAAAGCCGGTAGGTGATAACGCCATTAATGCCGTTAACCAGATTTGTTCAGGAATTGCATTGAAAGGATGAATTGTTGATAATAATCCCAATACTACTACATTCGCCGTTTTCCCGAATTTATCCCCTAAATCATAAGCAATTTTGTTAGCATCAATTTTTATAAGTTTATAATTTTCAAGAGATTTTTCTATTTCACTTATAGAAGGATATTCTTCTTTCTTCAAATTTACAGGCATTGCTTTGAAGTTATTAAATATTATCGTTCCATCAGGTTTCAGAAGCTCCAGAAATCCAGGTCTTAAAGCTTCACCGATTTCCATTACTACCAATACATCTGCAGAACCATGTGCAAGTATTGGGGAATAAACATCGCCACAACTGAAAGTTGAGATTACAGGACCGCCTAGCTGAGCCATTCCATGTGTATCACCTTTTACAATTGTTGTTTCTGAGTATGGCGTTCTTAAAGCCACCTCTGAAAGCGCTTTCCCGAAAAATAAATTACCCTGTCCACCGATGCCTCTTATCGCCACCCTTAGAGAGTCAGGAAGAGTTTTTTTATTAATGCTTATCTTCTTAATAGCAGTAATTTGGGGCAATTCAGGTGTTTTTTTTACTTGTTTTATATGGTTTTCGTCAAAAGGTATTATGGCATCAGACGGGCAAAGTTGTATGCAGACAGGATTGTTTGAGCCGCAGAAAGTGCATAAATTGGTAAAGTATGGCATGTTGTTGTCATCAATTTCAATACCGGGACATATATTACATCTGCCACATTTTCTGCATAATTCATAATTGAATTTTATTTTTCTTATCTTCTTCTTATCGTCGGTTTGGTTGATACAAAGTCCTTCAAGTATAAGTGTAGTGTATTCGCCTTGTTCAGCACGATCAACAGCTTTTTTTAACGCATTATCAACTTCCTTCAGATTATAAGAATTGATAACGACAGTTCTGCCGCCTTCTGCTTCAACAGCTTTTTTCAAGCTAAATTTCGTCGCTTTGCCCGAAAGATTTAAAGGTGAAGCGGGAGATGGTTGCCCGCCTGTCATTGCAGTAATGTTGTTATCAAGTATCACTTTTACTCCCGGAACATTTCTAAACACAGCATTACGGGTTGAATCCAGCCCTGTATGACACTCGCAGGAATCGCCTATAATGCTGATAACTTTTCCAGCCATATCAGGTCTGGACATTACAAAACCCTGACGTATGGAGTCGGAAGCGCCCATACAAGAAACTGTATCGAGTGCCTTCAAATAATATAATAATGTTGAGCATCCTATATCACCGAAGGAAGCGTAAATTTTTCTTTGTTTTTTTAATTTGCTTGCTGAAATTGAAAATGCTCTGTAAGGGCAACCAGGGCAAATCGTTGGTGGACGCAATACCGGCTTCAGGCTTATTTGACTTTTAAGAATTTTATGATAATTAACAGAAATATGTTTGGACAAAAATTCAATTATCATTTCAGGAGTCCAATCTGTAACTACCGACAATTCGTCTTTTCCTATTATGTTAATTCCTGACAATCGTATTTTTTCTTCAAAAAATTTATCGCCGTCTTCAATAACAAAAAGTTTTCCTTTAATCTTTGATGCAAAATTTCTGATTCTTTCTTTCGGAAAAGGATAAGAAATAGCGGTTGAAAGTATTGAGGGTTCAACTTTTATAATTTTCAACGCTTCTTTTAAAATCATTTCACTTTCGCCTGTGACAATAATTCCCCAATCGGTTTTTCCTTTTATCTCTGTAATAAGCGGAGATGCTTCCGCCCAATTCTGAATAGCAGGTATTCTTTCAAGCGTAGCTTTGTTATAATTCGCTCTTGCGATATTGGGCATCAGCATCCAGTCGTGTAAATTTTCAGGAAGAGCTCTCGGTTCTATTTTCCCCGGTATTTTTGTAGTTACCAAGCCTTCAGAATGAGCAAGTATTCCGGATGCAAGCACGATAACCGGGGTTTTGAATTTTCTGCTTATATCAGCGGCGAGCCATGCGATCTCATACATCTCCTGGTGATTTCGCGGTTCAATAACAGGCAATCGCGATGAAGCGAAGAAATATCTTGAGTCAATAACATGTTGTGTGCTTGAAGGAGCGTAATCTGTAGCTGCATATATTACCAAGGCGCCTGCATCGGTTGAAAAAAAAGCGGAGGTTGAAATAGCATCAGCGGCTTGAAAAACGCCTGGTATCTTCATTGTTACAACACAATCATAACCTGCTATTGAATGACCTACCGCAACAGAAACAGCAACCGCTTCATTAACCGACCAACCAACCTGAATAATATCCTGCACCTGCGACAATGATTTATCAATTAGGGATAAGATTCAACTATGCTTCTGAAATCAGCCACATTATTAATTTAATGATTTTATTATAAATTGTCTTTGCAGAAAGTGGTTTACCTTCTTCACTTAATACGTAAATAACTGCTTCTTTTATAGTTCTTTTTTTCATAACAGATTAGCGATGTTTTCTTTTAGAAAAGTGTCTGCAACTTTTGAAAAGAGTCTGCAACTTTTGAATCAATATAAGGTATATTCTTATTGATAGCATACTCTAAAATATCATTGAGCTGTTTATTTATTTCACGAGGAGTTAATAATGATTTCGGTACAGTTTTTAATATTATTTCAATGGCGTTTTTATCAAAAGGAGTATAATCAATTTTTTCTTTTTGATAAAAACCAATAAGTTCCTTACAATAAATATTTGCATCTTCAATACTCAGTTCATTAAATCTTATTTTTTGATTAATTCTGGATAATAGAGCCTCACCTATTAACATTTTCAAAGTATTTTCATCACTTTCTGACAGAGTAAAATTCATAAAAAGGATTAATCGTTCATTTACTGTATCACTCACATCACGTATCATCTGAGAGATTGTCTTGAATTGTTTTGTTGTATAGTAAATCAAATCCTCCATTTCATCAATCCATAAAAAAATTCTCTTTTCGTTAGATGCAGTTAAGCTTACAAAGATTGCAGATAAAAATTTAATATAATCATTTTCTGTTTTTAATGATCTCGGAATATTTAGCTTTTTTAGATCAGATGGTGATATCCCATCATAAACATACCGTTGAAGAAGAATAAAAGGGTAAGATTCTTGTGTGAGTTTTAACAGGATATCAGAAAACACTTCGCTATCAATTTTACTGTTTATTAAATTAAATAACTTTTCATCCCCAATTATTTTTCTGTTATTATTTATTTCTTCACGAATAAATTTAATAGAAATGGAATCAATAATATTTTTAATTATTTCTGTGATTGCTTTTGAACCATCTTTTGGTGTTCTTACATAAATATTAATTAAATCACTGGATTTTTTCCCTTCAACAATGTAATTACGAAAATAAAATGCAGCATGAGTTTTACCACTTCCCCATGGGCCAAAGTTTAATATAACCTGTCTCTGATTTGACACAAAAGCATGATCATATATATCAGATAATTTATCCTTTTGTAACTTCATTCCAGCCCATATTAATTTTTTATTTGGCGAAGGCACAAGGTATTCAAAAGGGTTGCTCTTTAAATTAATATCTTCATATTTC
>JACQWN010000338.1 GCA_016209245.1 Bacteroidia bacterium | reverse complement strand
TGTACGGAACGGTTTTGTACGGAACGGTTTCAAACCGTTCCCTACTACAAATAATAATCATGGATTATCAGAAATTATTCGCGGATTTAAAACATTTTCGTCAAGAAGGATTAATGAAAAAATATCGGTTGATATAAATTTCCGATGGCAAAAATCATTTCATGATCATATTATTCGTAATGAAAAATCATTGCATGATATTCGTAAATATATTCATGAAAATCCATTAAAATGGAATCTGGATGAGGAAAATATATTGGTGTAGGGAACGGTTTGAAACCGTTCCCTACAAATTCGGTTCTTAATTCTGCGTTAACACTTTTATAACTTTGCTTGCTGTGCCTTGCGCTCTAAATGCTGTTATAAATTCTTTTGCGCTTTTGTATGATTCATCTTCTATTTTTTTGATGTCCGCGGCAGAGATATTGCTGATTTCATTAAAAAATTGTTTGGATGCGAATTTAATATCCTTTTTATTTTCATCGCACCATTTTTTTATTTTATCCATAAGGTCTTTAGGCAGCCACTCGAGCGCGATATTCTGCCAGTTTGTTGCGACATTGCCTTTTCTTATTCCGCAATCCGCAAATTGACCCATTAAATGAAGAGGGGTACCCGTTATTCCATGCTGGGCAATTACCACTCCCCATTTACTGATTGCTTTATGTATTTCTTCGGTTCGTTTTAAATCAATATGGACTTCTTCACCCGGTTTATAATTACCATGTTTAGCGCCGTTATTAATAGCTAAAAAGTCCGGATGAATTTTTTTATCATCTATCAGTTCATGAAGAAATTCAACAGCATCTGCTACCGATGTTATTCTGGCTTCAACTCGGCATCTATTGCAATTGAAGTATATCCGGCATCGAGTTCTGCTTTAACCAATGCTCTGGAATCTTCAACTACTTCGGTTTCAGGACTCTTGGTTGTTACATGATCGCCATGAATAAAAAACGGCAGATAAAATTTATTTTTTTCCGCATAATCGAAAACTTTATTAGCATAAATGGAAGGTGTCAGCCCTGTATATCCGCCTTTTAAATTGCCTTCAGATTTAGCCAGTTCAAAAGCAATGACCGCATCAAGTTCCATTGCTGCGCGCATTATACCCGGGATATTATGTACTATTCTGCAATTACAAGCCATGATTATTGCTTTTTCATTTTTGTATGCTTTTAAAATATCGTGAGAACTCAACGGACAAAGCCTGCTGGAACTGCCGATTATTTTACGAGCATTCTGTGGAACTAAATCATTGATACTTTTTGCCATAATATACTTCCTCCCTTTTTTATAATTCAATTATTTAAAATATCCATATGAAATTATAATGAAATTAGTTTAGCAGGTCAAGGAATTTATATTTTCATGGGAACCTATACTTTTAACACAGAACCTCATTTGTCCAATACCCATAAATAAAATGGTATTATTTCTATTTTAAAACCCTGCTCTGTAATAGTTTTATTGTCTCCTTCGAAAACAATTATCTTTGATTTATTTAATTTAAAATATTGCATACCCTCAATTAATGCTGATACCTCTCTTAATAATGTCTCTTTATTCTCTAAGTCATAGCAAACGTTAATTATTTCTTTTATTTTTAATTTATCTTTACAGACAAAATCCACTTCCTTCTTCTCGGAAAAATAATAGATTTCTTTTCCCAAATTTTTAAGATGCCTGAATACAGCATTTTCTAGGGAGAATCGATGAATGGAATCCAGAGACAAAGAGAAATCAGCTGTTTTTTTAATTTTGTTAAAAGTGTAACCGCGTGTAAAATTCGTACAATAAAATAAAGCTAAATTTTTAAGTTTACTCACATCTTTTATTTTATATCTTTCAGCAACATCTTTTGTCAGAATATCGTTAAAATATTGGGTTAGTAAGTAGAATAAGAGTATATTCTTATTCCTGAATTTTCTCCCAAAGTAAAAATTGTTTTACAATGAATTATACTTTGGTATAATTTGTGGGAGATAAAAAATGGGGGTTTTTGTGATTAAAGGTATCTGGAAAAATATATTTTTGACGATTTAAAAGAAAAAATGGTTTTCATATCCGGTCCGCGTCAGGTTGGGAAGACTACTATCTCAAAAGAAATAGGGGGAAAATTATTTACCGGTAAGTTTGAATATCTAAATTGGGATAATCGGGAGGATAGAAAAAACATTCTTGATGGTGTTTTTTCAGCGGGTAAAAAACTTTTTATCTTTGACGAAGTACATAAATTTAAAAACTGGAAAAATTATTTAAAGGGGGAATACGATAAGTATAAAGAAAAATTTAGTATTTTAGTAACAGGCAGTGCGCGATTGGATATTTATAGAAAAGGCGGTGATTCATTGTTAGGGAGATATCATTCTTATCGATTACATCCTTTGTCTTTTCACGAATTATCGGGAGCAAAAATAAATTATACACCTTTACAGGAGCTTATATTTTCTGATTGCGATAAACAGGAGAAAAATATATTTGACACTCTTTTGAAATTTGGTGGATTCCCCGAGGTATTTGTTAAAAAAAGTGAAAAAGAATTGCGCCGGTGGCATAACGAAAGAGTTGACAGGATGATAAAAGAAGATATCAGGGATGTCGAAAATATAAGAGATCTTTCTGCAGGGATAAAGAACAAAGAGAGGTTGATTTTTTAGTCAGTATTGATAGTAAACCCTGGTTTTGCGTCGAGGTTAAAAATTCGGATAAAAATATTTCTCCATCTTTACGATATTTTGGGGCAAAACTTAAAATTCCATTTATCTATCAAGTAACAAAAGATGACGAAATTGATTTTATGAAGGATAATATCAGGGTGATCAGCGCTTGTAAGTTTCTGAGCGGTCTTGTGTAATAATGTGAAAATTGGAGAAAATTCAATTGCTTTAAAGATTAACGAATGTTATAATAATTATTCAAAATAATATAATTGACAGGAGGAGAAAAATATGGGTTGGGGAATTAAGAATCGTTTAAGCAGATTGATTCAACCTGATGGACATTGTTTTTTTATGCCGATAGATCACGGGTATTTTCAGGGACCTACAAGTTGTCTTGAAAAACCGGGTGAAACAATAAGACCTCTTTTACCTTATTTTGATGCGTTATTTGTTACCAGAGGGGTATTGCGTTCATGTATAGATCCGGCTATTGATAAACCTGTAATTTTGAGAATATCCGGCGGTACGAGCATGGTGGGAAAAGACCTTGCAAATGAGATGATAACTACTTCTATCGAAGAAGTTATACGGCTTAATGCATCGGCTGTGGGGCTTTCTATTTTCATAGGGAGTGATTATGAAAAGCAAACGTTAAAGAACCTGTCAGATACGGTTAATATATGCGAAAATTACGGTATTCCTGTGATGGCTGTTACTGCTGTCGGTAAGGAACTGGAAAAAAGGGAAGCACGTTATCTTGCCTTATGCTGCCGCATTGCGGCTGAACTTGGCGCGCATGTGGTAAAGACATACTGGTGCGAAAATTTTGAAAAAGTTATTAAAGGATGTCCTGTCCCTGTTGTTATGGCAGGCGGTCCAAAATGTGAAACTGAACGTGAAGTTTTTGAATTTGTATATGATGGTATGCAAAAAGGCGCTATCGGTTTAAATCTCGGACGGAATGTATGGCAAAATCCTAGTCCTGTCGGTATGGCAAAAGCATTATATGCAATTATTCATGAAAAAGCGAATGTAGAAACCGCGGTTAAAATATTCAATGAAAAGTAGGGGCTTGATTTATCAAGCTCGTGAGCGGGTTCGATAAATCGAACCCCTACCAAAAATACGAGGTAGAAAATTTTTAATAAGTTGTGAAGGAATAATATGAAAGTAGCGGTTTATTATAAAAATAGTGATATACGGATTGAAAATATCCCTGTGCCGGAGATTGGGCAGGGAGAAATCCTGGTAAAAGTATTTGCCAGCGGAATTTGCGGTACGGATTTGATGGAATGGTATAGAATAAAAAAAGCTCCGCGCATTTTAGGTCATGAAATAGCGGGAGAGATAGTTAAATCCAAATCAAAAAAATTTAAAATCGGGCAGAGAGTTTTTGTGAGCCATCATGTGCCATGCAATAAATGCAAATACTGTCTTGATAATAATCATACCGCCTGCCCTCAACTGCATGCGGGTAATTATGATCCGGGCGGTTACAGTGAATTTGTCAGAGTTCCAAAAATAAACGTTAATACCGGAACATATA
>JACQWN010000057.1 GCA_016209245.1 Bacteroidia bacterium | reverse complement strand
TTTTTCTCATCTTTGGGACGCAAAGTTACAAATTTAATTTTAATTTCGCGTCTCAGTTTCATACCAAACTTAGGGATTAATAATCAGGTTAATCAATCATTGTACTTGTATTGAACTAGTCGAAATAATCTTGAAAATCTTATAAATCCTGGTCAAAAATGACTGAAAACATTATTATTTTACATAACATCGCCAAGCATTACAAAATGGGGGAGGTGATTGTAAAAGCCCTGCAGTCCGTCACTTTGAAGATTTCCAGAAATGAATTTGTTGCTATTATGGGGCCTTCCGGCTCAGGAAAATCAACATTAATGAATATTATCGGATGTCTTGATACACCCACTTCAGGCCAATATGTACTTAATGGAAACGATGTAAGCCGTTTAAATGATAACGAACTGGCAGAAATACGCAATAAAGAAGTCGGGTTCATCTTTCAAACTTTCAATTTGCTTTCCCGCTATTCGGCGCTTGAGAATGTTATGCTACCTCAAATATATGCAGGAAAATCGAGAAATCAAAGAACTTCAAGAACTAATGAAGTTTTACTGCAAGTGGGTTTGGACGACAGAAAGCAGCATAAGCCAAATGAACTGTCCGGAGGGCAACGCCAGCGTGTCGCTATTGCACGAGCACTCGTTAATCGTCCTTCAATTATCCTTGCCGATGAGCCTACAGGAAACCTTGACTCCAAAACTTCAATCGAAATCATGAATCTTTTGATTGATATTCATGCTCAGGGAAATACTATCCTTGTTGTAACCCATGAAGAAGAAATCGCAAGATATGCTCACCGGATTATCAAACTGAGAGATGGACTGGTTGAATCTGATATGTTAAACGAAAAGCGAATATTTTTAATTAGTCAACCATGAAAATTTACACAAAAACCGGAGATAATGGCTATACAAGTCTTATTGACGGAACCAAAGTATCTAAAAATCACATAAGAATAGAAGCATACGGCACTATTGATGAACTTATTTCATATATCGGACTGTTGTGCGACCTTGATATTGGGGAAAAAAATAAAATGTCGCTGATTATTATCCAGAAGAAATTGATGGCCTGTGCTTCAATTCTTGCCACTCCCAAAAAAGTTAATTCTGTTCAGCGATTACAATTAACCCACCAAGACATTTCATTTCTTGAAAATGAAATTGACAGAATGAACAGTGAATTGCCTTCTCTGAAATCCTTTTTAATTCCAGGAGGTCATATTGCTGTATCTGTTTGTCATATAGCTCGTTCCATCGCCAGAAGAGCTGAAAGAAGAGTTGTTTCTCTTTTTAGGAAAAATAAAAATATTAACATACATATTTTAATATTTTTAAATCGTCTTTCAGATTATTTATTTATTCTTTCACGCAGTTTGTCAAAAAAATTTAATTGCAATGAAATTATATGGAATATTGATTAATAATTTTTTTTATTATATTCGCAAGTTTTTTAAAAAAATATTAAATTATTAAGATATATCTATGTATTGGACATTAGAACTCGCTTCAAAACTTGAAGATGCCCCTTGGCCTGCTACAAAAGATGAGCTGATTGACTTCGCTATTCGTTCAGGAGCCCCTCTTGAAGTAATTGAAAATCTTCAGGAAATCGAAGATGAAGGCGAAGTCTATGAAAGTATCGAAGATATTTGGCCTGATTATCCAAGCAAGGATGATTTCTTTTTTAATGAAGATGAATATTAATGTTAATTTTAAGTACAGATGAAACCATTATTAATAGAAAAAAGCGATTTTTATCCAAAGGTAATTCTTGATAAAGAAAATGGAATTTTCCTAATTTCCGGGCAATCATTGGGTGAAAATGTCAAAGAATTTTATGCAGATATTATTAATTGGCTTGATGAATATATCAAAGCTCCAAATCCCATGACAAATATTGTCTTTAAAATTGAATACTTCAATACTGCATCTTCAAAACGGATTCTTGATATTTTTGAAAAGCTTGAAGAAATTATTTATAATGGAAAATCGGTCGTAATTGATTGGTATTATTTTGATATTGATAACGATATATATAATGCCGGCAAGGAATATGCTAATATTGTTAATATTCCTTTTAATTTTATTTCTTATGAATAACAAATGAAATTTTATGGAAGTAATTAATATAGAAGAAAAAGACGGTTCCCCTAAGGTAATTCTTGATAAAGAAAATGGAATTTTTCTCTTTTCAGGGAAATCGCTTCCGGAAAATGCCAAAGATTTTTATGTCAGAATTATTAATTGGCTTGATGAATATGTAAAAGTGCCAAATCCTGTAACTACAGTTATCTTTAAAATGGAATATTTCAATACTGCATCCTCAAAACGAATTCTTGATGTTTTTGAAACACTCACTGAAATAATTTATAATGGAAAATCGGTCGTAATTGACTGGTATTATTTTGATATTGATAGCGAAATGTATAATGCAGGGAAAGAATATGCTAATATTATCAATATTCCTTTTAATTTTATCCCTTATGAACCTGAATAATTCATAAATTTTAAATTAAAATATATTTTTAACGAATTATTAAGCAATTGTATGGAAGTAATTAATATAGAAGAAAAAGACGGTTACCCTAAGGTAATTCTTGATAAAGAAAATGGAATTTTTCTCTTTTCAGGGAAATCGCTTCCGGAAAATGCCAAAGATTTTTATGCCGGAATTATTAATTGGCTTGATGAATATTCTAAAAATACAAATCCTAAAACTACGATTATTTATAAAATGGAATATTTCAATACCGCATCCTCAAAGCGAATTCTTGATGTCCTTGAAAAATTTGAAGAAATTTTTAATATGGGAAATGATATTGAAATTAAATGGTATTATCTTGATATAGACGAAGATATGTATAATGCGGGAAGAGAATTTGCTAATATTGTCAATATTCCTTTTGAACTGATTCCTTACGAGTAGAGACATACAGACGTATGTCTCTACTCAAATTATTTTATAACCTTTTTATTCATTTTCCGTATACATATTTTGATGAACTTACTTTTTTTTAAATGAAAACAACCTTACTTATAAATATAACGTCTTATATTTATTATACGAATTAAGGGTTGAATTATTATTTTGTTGATAATAAAAAAGCTGTCAAACACTTTTAGAGATATTTTTATATTAATAAGGTACTTATTTTATCAGGACAGCAAATACTTATAAAAAAATAATAAAGTTATAAATCATATAATTATTGAAATTATGAAAAAAATAGGTTTTATTTTCAGTCTGTTTTTAATTGGGTCTAATTTAATACTCGGTCAGGATTCAACTATGAATTTTTATCACTATATTTGTCTAACCAAAAAGTTGCATTTATGACTTGAATTCAGCTAATAAAAATCTTTAACAATAACAATCAATTATTTACCGAAAAATTAATTAAGTATTAATCTAAAATTAAAGTATATGAAAAAGATAATCCTTGTTTTATTCTTAACCATACTTGCATGTAATCTTGACGCCCAGAACTCATGGGTAACCCTGCTGCAGGATACCGGTTTAGCTGTTAAAATGATACGCTCAGTTGATAACGAGTACATAGCTTTAGCACAATTACCATATCCTGTTTTTGGATATGGTTATTCAAAACTTGGCTTATATAAATGTAACAGTACCGGGGCAATTGAGTGGAGCAGTTATATGGATACAGGTGACTCTGCTTTTATAATGTCATCCAGTATTTATTCCTTTGGGCAGAACACAGATATTATTCAGTTGAGCAATGGTAACTATTTTATTACCGGTCAATATAAATCACGTCCATTTTTAGCTATGTTCAATCAAAATGGAGATTCATTATGGTTTAAGAGATTTGATAATTTACCATATAATTATTATTTTAAAAATCCTATTGAAAAAACAACTAACATTATATGGGTAGTAGGACCTGGACAATTAACAAATAGATCATATATATACAAATTTGATCTTTATGGAAATATTTTGGATACAACTGAGATACCAGTTAATCATTACATTAATAAAATGATAAAGGTAAATAATGATACCCTTTTATTTACTACAATACACGGAAATTTTACTTTAACAGATACAAATCTTACAATAATTGAACATCTTCAATATAATTTTAATCCTTCTATTATTAGAAAGAATTATTTTAATAGTGGATATATCATAATGGGAAATAAAATTAACTATCTTCCAACTGATACTAATGTTAGCGGATTCGTTTTACTTAATTCAGCTTTAGATTCATTAAGATTTGTTTCATCAAACCAATATTATGGATATAGAGGGTCTTTACTTACTAGGGACTTTATAATTTTTGATGAAGATGAAATTGCTATATGTGGCGGAATGTACTGGTATTATCAATTTTTACCTTTTTTAATTAAAACGGATTTATTTGGTAATTCTTCAATTATTCAAGCATATTTGGGGGTAGTTCCTCAATTTGCAGTTAATATATTGAAAGAAGATGATAGTTCTTTTATTATGTATCAATACAGAGATGAAACCCCGAGGCGTATTTTTATTGTCAGAACTAACGCTGATGGAACTGTAAATAGTGAATTATACAACGTGGAAAAAAAAGAAATTAAAGTATATCCTAACCCTGTTAATGAACAATTGACCGTTGAATTACCATTACATTTTACAGGTTCATTAGAAATGTTCAGCATATCAGGAGAAAAATTACATTATACAGATATTAATAATTCCTCGACACTTTCTATTGATATGAAAAAATATAAACCAGGTAATTATATTTTAAGAATTTTTTATGCAAAAAATAAATTATTCACAGAACAAATAATTAAGTACTAAGCTAAAATTTTATCATTATGACAAGGTTAATTTTTATTCTACTAACTCTATTATTGAGTTATAATCTGAATGCCCAGGACTCATGGGTTACCATGCTACCCGACTATGGTGAACCATGTAAAATGATTAAAAGCAATGATGGCGGTTATTTACTATTAGCCGCTGTTGATTTTGATACAATAAACTGGGATGGTCATAATAGTATAGGTATTTATAAATTTAATAATAACGGAGTTTTGGTGTGGAATAAAAAATATAAATTTAATGATACCACAGGACACACTCCAACCGATATTTTACAATATGAAAACGGTGATATTCTTTCAGTAGGGAAGGATTTTTGTTTAAAAACTACATCAACTGGTGATTCTATATTTTTAAAACAACTAATATTTAGTACTGTCTCATTTGAAATGAGCTCTATAGTAGATTATTCAAGTACATCCTTTTTATTATTTATTAGATATTCAATTGAAAATAAAATGTATCCCCACTTGTTTGATAAAAATGATGGTATTCTACTAGAAAAAGATACAAATGTTTTTTTTAAGTCACCCTTATTTTTAAAAAAAATTAATAACAACAAATATCTGTTAACTGAATATATTAGTGGTTCAGCGTATTATGATAATAATAAGTATAAAATATCTTTCATTGATTCGTCGTGTAATTATCTTCAATCTGCTGAATATTATATGGTACCTGCAAAAGTAGCCTTAAATGAAAATAAAATTATTATTCATCAGCAATATAGTTATTCACAATACAATGCATATTACGATAATGGTCTGATTATTTTTAACAACAATCTTGATTCTGTTACGAGTATCCCTTTTTCTTATTATTATAATTATGGAGGACTTTGTGATACACCCTCTGACATTATAATTACAAGCGACGATGGCTATGCAATGTGCGGCGTTATGGAATTTAATTATCAACACATGGTTTATCTGTTTAAGACAGATTCTTTGGGAAATTGGCTCATTATTAAAGCATATCAGCAATTTGTAGTTGACAAAGTTGTAAATGTTATTGAAGAAACTGACGGAGGCTTTGTTATGTTCCAGTCGGTTTATAATACAAATCCGAAACCAATGTTTATTGTTAGAACAAATCCTGACGGTACCGTAAATAGCAATTATTTTTCATTGGTAAAAGAAAAAATTAAAGTATTTCCAAATCCTGTAAATGAATCATTAACAATAGAACTATCCGATAATTTTACCGGATATTCAGAATTATTTAACTTATCAGGTCAAAAACTATTTCAATCAAAAGCGGATAACATCAAATCCATTACAATTGATATGAAAAGCTACCCGACTGGAAATTATTTAATAAAAATCTTCAATAATAACAATCAATTATTTACCGAAAAATTAATTAAGTATTAACTAAAAAATGTATATTATAAAAAAAAATGTTATTAGTTTCGTAAGCTTACTGCTTATTGTAGTATCAAGTATCGTCTATAGTCAGGATGATTACTATAACATGATTTTAAATTTGCAGGATACCTGTATTGTTGATTTTGAAAGTAAATCAAACAACTATGCACCTTATGGCGGCTCTTTTACTCCCAAAGGCACTTTTAAAGTGCTGATTATTTATGCGGGTTTTTTTCAAAATTTACCAACTAATGATCCCGATAATCAAGACTTAGTGCCTATATGGATTCCAGATGATGGTACAGGTTCTCACTTAACAGTTCCTGACTATGCCCAATCTGGCACTCCAACCGATTTATTTTTCAGCAATGTCTCGCAACTAGACGACCCGCAATACACAGGATTAAGAAACCTTACAAGGTATTATTACGATATGTCAATGGGGCAGTTTATTTTTCTTGGTGATGTATTCAAAGACCCTGACCCTGCTTCTGCTACTTATGGTCAGCCAATAAGAATAAATATTGATCCAACTGGAGCTACAGGATGGACCACGTGCAACTGGCGTGTTTTAGATAAAATCAAAACATTATATTCTTCATACTGGAATAGTATCTGGGCACCTTACGACAACCGTACAAACAATCCAAGTTACCAATATGATTATTCAACATCCTCACCTGACAATAAAGTTGACTATGTAATAATACATTGGCGTTATGGATTTGGCTGGACTAATCAACCAACACCATCAACTGCGTCTTGGTCAGGCAGCCAAGGAGGTTTAGCAGGCCTTACGTCTTATAGTTATGGAATTTATACAATTAATAGCGGTTATACTGTCACAGCGGGAGGCATAAACGCCCAAGGCGCAGTTGAATTTTTTCCACATGAAATAGCGCATACGCTTTACAGTTGTCCTCATTTAATGGGTGCTAATTCCACGCTTGGTAATTTTTATTATAAACCCGACGCCGGCTGGGGAATGATGTCGGCAGCATGTCATTCCATCTTATGCGCTAATGCATGGGAGCGGTGGTTATTAGGCTGGTTGGAGTTAGAATCCAACGGCGAGCCTTCGGATATTCAGGATGCTTCATACTTAAATGCTACCGGTGAATATATACTAAGAGATTTTATTTTGACTGGTGATGTAATAAGGATTAAAATACCAAATACTACGAGCACTTATTTATGGATAGAAAATCATACAAAAACCCATTTATTTGATTATAAGTCATGGGCAGGTTTAGCTCCAACGCCCGTTTCCGATTATGCGCAAATACCCGATATGGAAAAAGGCGTATATATGTTTATCGAAAATACATTTCCTACAAGAGAAAATTTTTCTTTATCAGCATCCGATATGACGAAAGTTAATACCATAAAACCTATAAATGCTCAAGGAAACTATGATTATACCCGTTCCGATTGGCCGCTTGAGATTTCCCCTGGTATTATCAATCCTAATTATTACTGGAACAATATAGTTTATACCTTTCAAAAAGGCAACGAAAATCCGATAAGTGGAACAAATCCATGGTTCAGAATCATGGATGATTATCCAAAATATCAAAAGAATTTACTGGGACAGGTAGTATTTGTAAGTGATGAAGATAATTATATTTCAATTAGTGGTAATAATTATAATGGATGTAGTTACTGTGAAAATACTCAAATTTCAAGAGAAAGCGACGGAATAAATGAAAAAATGACATTCGCAAATACGTATGGCGTCAATAACCAAGCCCAAAACATATTAGGCAGACGAAGCGATGCTTTTCAGGCTGGTGATGAAATTAGTTTGTCGGGTATAGTTCCTGCGTTGAATTTACCAACTTATAGCAACGATAACATTTATTATTATTATCTGAATGGTTTAAAGATAGAAATAATTGAACAATATACTGACAATTCCATAAAAGTTAAAGTAACTTTTAACGATTATGAATTGAAATCAGATAAAAGATGGTGCGGCAGGATTAAGCTATCTGATAATACTACCGATGATTTACCTGATTTAATAATAAATTCAGGTGTAACACTCACAATTGATAAAAGCGGTACTTCTAATCGTCAAACATTAACGGTAAATAATAACTTTATTAATCCAACTACTTTTACATGTTTAACAAATTCTAAAATGTTGATGCAATCAAGTTCATCGGTAATTGCCGACAGGGGCAGCGTCGTACAACTTGAATCCGGCAGTTCTCTTGAAATTTCTAACGGGGCTGAATTGCTGATCCGTAACGGAAGCACATTATTAATAAAAAATGGCGCTAATCTGATAGTTAACGGAACTGGAAAAGTAACAATAGTAGAAGGAGCATATATTTGTATTGAACAAGGCGCAAATATTAATCTTGTTGACGTTCAAAGTAAATTAGACCTGCAATCCGGATTTCAATGGGGTATTAACCCTGTTTTGGCATCTTTTACCAATCTGGGTATTTCAGGAAATTGTATGGACTTATGCAATTTAATTTATACGGGAAATGGTATTATTTCCGGAAGCGATATGTCCGTATTAGGAATAAAAACGTGGTCAGTTTCTGAATATTATATTTATGGCAATATAGTTCTTGAGCCGGGAAGTATATTTACGTTTCATAGCTCTGTTGTCAAATTTATGGAACCAGGTAAAATAACAGTAAAGCCAGGAGGCAAACTTATTCTTGATAATTGCGAGATGACGAATGCCTGTAATAATATGTGGCAAGGCATCGCAGTATGGGGCAACGGCAGCCTCCTTCAAACCGAAGCCAACCAAGGCGTTATTGAACTTCTCAACGGTGCTGTAATCGAAAACACCAAATATGGTGTTTTGCTCGGTAAAAAAGTCAGCGACTGGTGTTATGATTATTCAAAAAGCGGCGGCATTTTTAGAGCCGAAGCATGCACTCTTAAAAATAATATTACAGCCGTTAAATTCATGCCATACTCTATCCAAAATACCAGTTATTTCAGAAATTGTCATTTTATTACCGACGAGCAGTTAAAAAATATTACTTCGCTCACTCCTGGTTATTTTATAAATATGAAAGTAGTTAACGGGATAATAATTGAAGGGTGCGAATTTATCAATAATAGCCCGGCTGAATATTCATATAATAAACGAGGGTCCGGAATTTATGGTGACAATTCTCAATTTAATGTCCAAAAATTCAATACAGTAAAATGCAGGTTTGAAAACCTTTACATGGGTATAAAGGCTATAAATTGCCAGCTTCAGGTTATTAGCATTATGGATGCTGAATTTTATAATATTGATAAAGGAAATTTTTTATTTAATCTGAAAACCCCAATAATAATTGGAAATTCAATATCTTTATATCAAAATATATCTACTGATGCCAGTTATGGTATGATTATCTGGAATTGTACCGGTTATAGATTAGAAAACAATATTGTCCAAGGATTAAATACCGCTTCGATTGGTTTTTATGTTATAAATTCAGGAACCGGCTATAACAAGATATATCATAATGATTTTACTAATTTAAAATACGGAATACAAGTAAATAGT
>JACQWN010000337.1 GCA_016209245.1 Bacteroidia bacterium | reverse complement strand
CCAATTGACCCAATACAATTTACGTCAAATGATTCAGCTATAATCCTTGCTTTTTTATCATCAATTAACAAATAGTCAGCTTTCAACTCCTCATACAAAATTATTGATTCCGACTCACCATAGTCCATAACTACAGAAAGATGATTTCTTGATTTGATTTTTATTACATGTTTTTTAAGTTCAAAAAGTAACCTTTTTTCAAATTCAGGATTCTCATATTTTTGCAATTCTTCCCATACTGCATTTGCAATGTAGAAATCCCCAAATACCCTTTCGATTATATTAATATGTCCTACAAGTCCGAGTGAAATTAATGCTCCCGTGTCAGCAACAACAACTTTCATCAATTACAAGTCTTTTAGTTTTTCTACATCTGACATAACTTGGTCTGAATTCAATCCAGAAATCGGTATCTTGTTATTTGCAAGTGCTTTTTCAAATTCAAACCGGGTTAATCCAGATAATTGAATTGCTTTTCCAATTGTCAATTTCCCCTCCTGAAATAGCATTATAGCAATTGCGGTCTGAAAATGGGACTTCAACTCTTGTTCAGACTCATTAAGCGTAACCAACAAATCTGATGGTATATTTACTGGTATTGTTATATTTCTCATATTTTGTTTTTTATCAAAGATACACTTTTCATGGATGTTCCAATTATGAAGCCTAACTACCGTATAATTGCCACACTTCCCGTAAAAATCAATTCTTGAGAGTTCTCGTTAAATTGAACGAGCAAAATATATAAATATGCACCATGCGGAAGTTGGGTATCTAATAATCCAATTCCTTTGAACTGATTCTCTAAATCTTCATATTCTGCACCTGTACCGACAAATGAAAATACTTTATTTCCCCAACGGTTGAAAATCTGAATGTCAACATGGCTATATAAACCAATATTTTCAATTTTCCATGTTTCATTTGTTCCATCGTCGTTAGGTGAAAAGGCTGTAGGAATTAACAGACATCCGCTTTCGTTTACAGGAACATTAATGGTTGTGTCAATCTGACATTGATTTACATCATTTATGGATACTGAATAGTTTCCTGAAATTATATCCGATATATCTTCAGTGGTAGCACCTGTAGACCATATATATGAATATGGAGATATTCCGCCTTGAACTGATAAATCAATACCACCGTCTTCTCCATAAACACAACTTGGCGTCGTAACAACTATTTCCGATAAATTGAAACTTAGAATAACCGGTTCAGTAATAGAAAAATCAACAAAAACAGTACAATTATGGTTATCAGTTACAGTAACCGAATAATTGTCGTTTGCAATTAAGCCGGTTGCTGTAGCTGTTGTCTGTCCTGCCGGATCAGACCAATGATATGAATACATTGGTGTTCCGCCTGTTGTTATTACTGTTGCCGTTCCATTGCTACCTCCATAACATGATACCTGACCTGTTGTTACAATAGCATTTAGCTCACTTAACGGCTCTGAAATCGTGACAGTATCAATAGCCATACAATTATTATCATCTGTTACGGTTATGGTATAAATTCCGGCAGGCAGAGAATCTGCTTCCTGAACTATTACTCCGTTACTCCATAAATAATAATAACTTCCTGTTCCTCCTGTTGGTGTTACAAAAGTATAACCAGTAGCCGCTCCATTACAGAGTGCATCCGTGCTATATAATGAAAGCGTCAGTTCCTCAGGTTGTCCGATTTCTACACTGTCAATTGCTGTACATCCATTAATATCTGATGTTGTAATGTAAAATATTGCTGCAACCATCCCTGAATCCGTTGCTGTAGTATCACCATCTGACCATAAATAGCTATATGGTGGAAATCCACCTGTTAAACTTACTGTGGCTGAACCATCAGAATATCCATAGCAGCTTACATCATTTATTCCTGTAATGGTCAGTATTACTGTGGAGGAACTCTCTATGGCTACATTTCCTATAACACTACATTCATTTGTGTCGGTTATAGTTACACTATACATACCTGAGCCCAAACTATCTACAGTTTCGGTTGTTGCATTGCCTGCACCGGAATCCCAATTCCATTGGTATGGAGCAGTGCCTCCCGATGGGGTTACAGTGGCTGAACCATCTGACAAGCCACAATTTGCCGGTGTAGTTGACGAAGTATATGAAAGGGCGGTGTCGGGCTGGGTTAAGATTATGCTATCAATTACAATGCAGTAAAGATCCTGAATAGTGATATGATAATAGATTCCCCCCTGCAGCCCTGTCGCCGTTACGGAATTGGAAGAAGAAGCATTATCCCATGCATAAACGTAGGATACAACCGGGATAGGAGTGCCTCCTGTAACCGAAATCGTTACATAACCGTTGTTATCACCATAGCAGGCGATATTTAAGCTGTCAGTTATTGATACAATAATGGGAGCAGGTTCTGTCACCTCAACGCTGTCAGCCAATACACATTGGTTACCGTCGGTAACTATTACAGTAAACCAGCCGGCTGCAAGATTGCTAATGCCAGAGGTTATCGAAGCACCTGCATCGTTCCACAGATACCCGTAGGGTGATGTTCCTCCGCTAACCTGTGCATCAACTGAACCTGATGTATCTCCGTAACAATTTATATCTGTAATGTTAAATACAATATTAAGCGGTGATAACGGTTGTTGAATTGTAATGCCATTCAGAAACGATGTGCATCCGTTGTCATCAGTTACTATCACATTATATACTCCTGCCCCGAGATTAACGGCTGTGATGCTGTCTTGCCCGTCTGACCAATCGTAAATATATGGTGGCACTCCTCCAACAATCGAAACTGTTATACTTCCTGTAGAATCTTCATAACAACTATTATGAACAATATTGCTTACCGACACAATACCAGCTCCCTCGTCGGGAACAAACACACTAAAAAGACTATCGCATCCATTTGCATCAGTAATCTCTACTGTATATAGTCCCCAAGGTATGTTTTCTAATATTGAATCAGTATTTAACGGATAACCCAGCCAGTTATAAATATATGGAGATACGCCTCCTGACGGAATTAATTCAATTATTCCATCCGAAGCTCCGCAGCTTGCAGCTGTTACTGTCGTATCTATCTGTATTTGTAACGGCTGACTTAATATCACACTGTCTGTTTTTATACAACCTTCCGAATCGCTTACCGTTACATGATAATAGACTCCTGCAACTAAATTTATGACAGAAGGGGTTGTTGATGATGAAGTATTGTCCCATTGATAAGTATATATTCCACTTCCTCCGCTAACCGATACAAATGCATATCCATCATTGCCATTATAACATGTTATATTTGTGCTGTCGGTTATTGTTGTAATTATCGGCAACGGTTCTGTTATTATTACTGTATCGGTTGCTGTACATCCATTACTGTCAGTGATTGTTACATGATACACGCCTGCTGCAAGGTTATTTACTGTTGAATCAACCGACATGCCTGTATCGTCCCACTGATAACTATAAGGAGACATACCCCCGTTTGCTTCCGCTGTTGCTGAACCATCTGACAGCCCATTACAACTCACATCTGTTATGTCGTCAAATGTAATTATTATTGATGTGCCTTCATCCACTGGAATATTTGGTATTAATGTAGTACAACCCAATGAATCAATAATTGTCACAGAATATAAACCTGCTCCAAGATTCACCGCTGTTGAGTCATTTTGTCCGTTTGACCACGTATAATTGTAAGGAGGATTCCCGCCTGCTATTGAAACGTTTATACTGCCTGTTGTATCGCCATAGCAGTTATTATCAACGATATTTACAGAAGGCGTTCCGGCTCCCTGATTAGGTACTAATATGCTAAATAGCTCATCACAACCGTTTGCATCGGTTATTTCTACTGAATATGTCCCTGTTGGAATACTTTCAAGGATTGAATCAGTATTTAACGGATAACCGGGCCAATTATAACTATAAGGAGCAACACCTTCTGATGGCGACACTTCTATAATTCCATCAGAAGCACCGCAATTAGCAGCTATTATCGTTGTATCAATCTGTATTTGCAATGGTTCTGTCAGAATTACACTGTCAATACCTGTACATCCATGAAAATCGGTTACAGTTACATGATAATAAATACCGGCTAACAGATTTAATACCGTCTGCGTGATTGATGATGTTGCATTATCCCATTCATAACTATATGCCGGTGTGCCTCCACTTGCAGTAACCAAAGCAAATCCGTCATTGTCTCCATAACATGAAACATTCATAGAATCCGTTATTTCAGCATTGACAGGAAGAGGTTCATCAATTTGGATAGTGTCTATTGTTGTACATCCGTTCGCATCTGTTACTGCTATATGATATATTCCAGCAGCCAGGTTTGTCACTAATGAGTCGGTTGAGAATCCAGGATCATCCCATAGGCAACCGTAAGGGCTTGTTCCACCGGTTACAGAAATGTAAATTTGTCCGTCGGATAAGCCGGTACATGTAACCTCTATTAATGAATCAATTGAAACAATGATTTGTGAACCATCCTCAATTTCTATATCTTGTATATATGTATTACATCCTAAAGAGTCAATAATTGTTACTGAATATAAACCGGCAGCCAGACCTGTTGCTATTGAATCGTTCTGTCCGTCTGACCATGAATAAATATAAGGAGGCGTTCCATTTAATACCGATACCGATATACTGCCTGATGAATCGCCAAAGCATGTATTATGAACAATATTGCTGACAGAGGCGGTCCCGGCTCCCTGATTCGGTAAGGATATAGTAAAAAGTTTATCGCAACCAAGACTATCAGTTATTTCTACTGAATAATTCCCTGCGGGTATATTTTCAAGAATTGAATCAGTATTAAACGGAAAACCGAGCCAATTATAACTATATGGAGCTATGCCTCCCGAAGGCGTTATTTCTATTATTCCATCCGATGCCCCGCAATTCGCTGCAATTATATTTGTATCAATAATAATTTCAGAGGGTTGAGTAAGCATGACACTGTCAACTTTTATACATCCATTCAGATCAGTAATTGTTACATGGTAATATATATCTGCTTCAAGTGTTGTTGCCGTCTGTGTAGTTGAAAAACTTTGATTATCCCACAGATAATCATAAGGCAGGATTCCGCCGTTTACAGATACCTCGGCAAAACCATCATTCCCGCCATAACAGCTTATATTAAAGATGTTGGAAATACTTGAAACGAGAGAAACCGGCTGAGCAATGATGATGCTATCAGTTTGCAGGCAGTTGATAATATCTGTTACAGTAATATGATATAATCCTGAGCTAATGCCGGTTAGTATTGAATCGGTTGTATTTAGCGGATCATCCCATTGATATGAATAACCGCCTAAGCCTCCGCTTGCATCTGCAGTTACCTGTCCGTCAGAACTTCCGTAACATGAGACATAAGAATGATTAATAAATGATATAATAATTTGCGGATTTTCACTAACAGTAATATTTGATAAAAGGGCAATACATCCTGATGCATCGTTTATTGTCACAGAGTATAAATCTGCACTAAGATTGCTTGCTGTCATAGTGGTTTGACCATCTGACCATAAGTAAGAGAATGGCGGGGCACCGCCTGTCATCCCGACAGTAATGCTGCCTGATGAATCACCATAGCAATCAATGTGTGCAATGCTCAATACCGAAGGTGTACCGGCTCCTATATCAGGAACATCAACCACCAGAACTACATCACATCCGTTATTATCACTTACGCTGACAGTATAGCTTCCTGATGAAATGCTGTCAAGTATGGAATCGGTATTTGAAGGGTATCCAATCCAGTTATAAATATATGGTAATGTACCTCCAGATGGAACTAATTCAATTGCTCCGGTAAAAGAACCGCAAACAGAGCTTGTAATATTCGTGTCAATAACCAAGCTGTCGGGTTGTGAAAGAATTACACTATCAACAACTGTACAGCCATTTGGGTCGGAAACTGTTACATGATAATATTCATTTGCAGCCAGCCCAAGTACGGTAGCAGTTGTTGCCGAAGAAACATCATCCCATTGATAATTATGCGGTATTGTACCTCCAACTGAAGCGACTGTAACATTTCCATTATTATCGCCATAACAGAGGATATTTGAACTGTCGGAAATATAAGCGGTTAATATTGCAGGTTGATTAATCATTATACTGTCAATTAAAATACATAAGCTATCATCAGTAACAGTCACATAATAGAGTCCTGCTGAAAGGGCACTGAGCGAATCCGAAGTGTCCCCATTATTCCATAAATAACTATATGGTTGAGTTCCTCCGGTAACTGTAACAGATGCCGAACCATCGGCAAGGCCAAAACAAGTAATATCATTAACATTATTAAAGGTTGCCGATATTTCTGAATTTTCAAATATCTGGACTGAAGCAGTTGAAATACAACCTACATTATCGGTGATTGTTACCGAATAATCTCCTGCAGGCAGACTGTCGGCAATACTTTCTGTTTGCCCTTCAGTCCAAAGATATGTATAAGGGGGAGTTCCGCCAGAAATAACAACTTCTGCCTGACCATCTGCCATTCCATAGCACCTGTTATGTATTGTTCCTGTAATTGAAGGAATCCCGGCTGTCGCATTAGGTACCATAAAATTTGAAACTATCGAACAATTATTGGCATCGGTGACAGTTACTAAATAAAAATCTGCCGACAGGCTATCGGCAATACTTTCAGTTTGTCCATCGTTCCAGAGGTATGTGAAAGGGGTTGTTCCGCCGGTGACAGTAACGGAAATCGAACCATCTGAAGCGCCGCAGTTTGCTGGAACTATTGTTGTATCGGAGATAATTAATTCTGCAGGTTGGATAATTTCAACAGAATCGAAATAGATACATCCTTGTATATCGGTGACTGATGCATAATAAATCCCTGCGGTCAAATTAGTAATGAATTGAGTTGTTGCACCGGTTGACCAATTATAGCTATAAGGATTTGTTCCACCGGAAGCCGAAATATTAGCAGTTCCCTGGTTTTCTCCATAACAGTCATTATCTGTGGAAGATATTGTAGCAATTAGCGTATCAGGTTGATTGACAGT
>JACQWN010000336.1:6010-11154 GCA_016209245.1 Bacteroidia bacterium | reverse complement strand
CCTTTATGGTTCTGTCCTATTACAGTATCTATTTCCAAATCGCCAAGTCTTTCTTTTTCATCAACGATATCTGGTCTTAGCTCAATATCAACTCTGTCTTTAATGATACCTCTAGTATCTTTAGCATTACTTCGTTTACGATATTTTCTACCTTTGTGTCTGAGATGCGTGTAGAGTTTACCGCCATTTTTTTTATCCTTCCAAACATACTGATAAATGCGCTCCGGACTTACACAATCTTTTTCTTCAAATTTTGTTCTACCGGTAATTTGTTCAGGGCTGTAATCTTTATTTAACAACTCATCAACCAATTGTTTTACCTCATCAGTAAAGCGAATATGTTTAGGTTTATCTTTTTGCCTTTGCTGGTACTTGCGATGAGCCAGGTCAGCCTCATACTTTTTACTTCGTTTATCACAGTTACGTTTCAATTCACGAGATACGACAGATTTATCTTTACCAATTGTAAGGGCTATATCATTTTTTGCGTATTCTTGTTTTTTCATTACACAAATTGTGTATCTTTGTTCTTTGGTTAAATGTTTCATATTGCAACTTTTTTTTGACGAGGAGAGGGCAAAATTAAACTTTATCCATCAGGACGAGGGGAAAGATAATTTCTTTCTCCTTTGTCTTGAAAAATATTACAAATTTATTCTCCTCTAAAAAGTTGCATTAATTACTTGAATTTAGGTTTATAAATAAATGTTCTAATCCAGTACACCCACTTTTTTTTAATTGATGACATCGCTTTTAGCGATGTCATCAATTAAATATAAACTGACCTGTGGTGTAATTGGCAACACGTCAGATTCTGGCTCTGAAATTCCGGGTTCGATTCCTGGCAGGTCAACTGTTCCAAAAAACCTTGCTAATTCCGCAAGGTTTTTTTATTTAAAAAAAATTACTAATTTTGTTTGTATTTTGTAAATATACAATGATAACAAAAAACTACATATTTTATTATATATTCATCTGTTTATTAATATTTTATTCTTTCAGATTATCGGGACAGATTTCTGTCTCAATTCCTGAAAAAGAAATAACAGGCAAATTCAAAATAGAGGGCTTTAATACAAAGGTTGAACTTGAATTAAAGGAAAATGGCGACTTTTCACGAAAAAAAATAATATGGTCAAGCTATCGCGGAGGAACCGAGGAAGAGGTAATTGGACAATATAAAATATCAGGAAATGACATTTTTTTCACTCCAACTTATATTATTAATACAACATATTTTGATGACGCCCGGAAAACTTCAGATACTTTGAAATATAAAGAGAATTTAGCTGTTTTCAGAAAGAAATTAACCGCTCTTGGCTGGAATCATAAAATTTACCTGCTTTCTGAAGAAAATATTTCCGTCTGGGGCGATGAATCTCCATGCGATTTTATCAAATTTATTAATAATGTCAACAGCGGAGGAAAAGTTCAATTTGTGAACGAATTGTTCTGGATAAGACGCTGCAAGTCATGTTATTATTCCGAACTATCGGATGTTCTACCACCCAAATGGAAATATTATCTTCTGAAAAAACCTGTTGATGCGGAAATTATTTCAGTTGAAAAATACCCATTCGACGACGAGTATAAAGACATAAAATCGGTAGTTATTATTAATAAAGGTGAACAGGATGGATTAAAACCGGGCATGAAGCTGTACGGACTGACCGACGCCGACTGTGATTGCGATTTGGAAATAATTGAAGTCACCGGCAATTCAAGCGAAGGTTATTCAACGGTTTGTATTTCAGAACCATGCAAAAAGGGTACAAAGGTTTCTACATTTCTCTATAGAGAAGCAAAGTAAAAATTGTAATAAAAATATGTCAAAACAAAAAAAATTTTTACAAAATAATCTGACAAACTGGATGAACCATATTAATCCCGATACAAAAGCTTATTATGAACAAACGGATGATATTTGTATTGTTGGTATCAAATTACAGCCAATTATAAAAATTTCTTCCAAGCCGGCATTACTTTTATTTTATAACCATTAAGAACAATTTCTTCGCTTTGATCGAAAGTTAATATCGTGCCTGTTTTCAAATCCAATTTTTTTAATGATGCTATTAATGCATTAATCTCCCTTTTTTTTGTCTCATAACTATCAATATTATATGACACTTGAATGAGTTCATTTTGTTCGGGTAAATAAAAATCCGTTTCATTATTCCGTTTTATATAAAACAATTTGTCTTTATTCATACGCATTAATTCTAAGAATACAAAATTTTCCAATAATTTTGTCGGCTGGTCAATCAGGAATAAATTTAATATTCCATTATCTACAAAATAAAACTTCTTTTTCGACTCCCTTTCTACAAATTTTGATTTAAAATTGGAGATGCTAAAAATCAAAAAAGCATGATTCAGATATTCAAAATATTCAATCAAAGTGCTTGTTCCTACATTAAATCCGGTTGATTTTATTATATTCTTTAAATGAGTAAAAGAAATTTCGCTATTTACACTTTCGGCCATTTTTTTTACGAGAAGCTTCAGGGCTATATCATTTTTTATTTTATTTCTGACAATTACATCGCTGTAAAGTAGTTTTTGAAATAAATTGCTCAAATATTCTTTTTTATTGCTGAATTTTAATGCTTCCGGGAAACCACCGTTCTGAATATAATCGAAATATAACTTCTTTAAAGTATATAAATCGTTTGAATACTCTGTATTTTTATCGGGGATAAACTGATTAAAATACAGAAATTCATTGAAGGATAGCGGCATAATTTCTTTCACAATAAACCTGCCGCCTAATGTTGTTAAGATATCCTTACTTAGCATTTTGGCATTGCTTCCTGTGATGATAATATTATAATTTTCATCCGCCAATCTCCTAACAAACTTATGCCAATTGTCAATATTCTGTATCTCATCAAAAAATATTTTGGGTCTTGTACTGAACATTTCATAATAACCATCCAGGATTAATTGCAAATCGGAAGTGTGTAACTCCATCAAACGTTCATCTTCAAAGTTGATGTATAAAATTTCACTATATTTTTCTGATGATTTACAATATTCTTGTATTAATTGGTACAAAAAATATGTTTTACCAGCCCTTCTGGGACCTGTAATAACATAATTTCCATTAGGTTCGATGCTAATTTTCCGTGAAATTAATTTCAGTTGCCGGATATTTTCCTGATTACTGACAATTATTCGTTTTATTATTTCTTTCATTTTTTGTTCTATAAACAGGACAAAAATATAAAATTATATTCTATTTGCAAGACAAAATTTCAAATTTTATTTTTCAATATTCTAACAACATACTCCGTATCAATATCATTCATACATCTGAAATGTTTTTTAGGACATTTTTTAAATCCAAGCTTTGTGCAGGGCCGGCATTTTAGTCCTGTTACCTGTACAATTTCAGATTCTGGATGAGGCATATAAGGATACATGCCAAATTCGGAAACCGTATTGCCCCATACCGATATGATTTTTTTCTTAAAAGCAGAGGCGATATGCATTAATCCGGTATCGTTTGTTACTACTGCCTTTGCTTGTTCAACTACTGATGCCGACTGATTGATGGTGAATTTACCACATGCATTGTAAACATTATGTCCCAACGATTTACAGATTATTTCGCCGTTTGGGGCATCTTCCCCGCCTCCGAGTAAAACGACTGGATAATCAACCCTTCTGCAAATATTCGTTATTTTTTCAACAGGCAATTTCTTTGTAAAATACTTACCGCCAATGACAAAAGCAATGTAGCCATTCTGAAAATTTTCAGAAAGCTCTGATATATCAACCTTTCCGTCAGCCGGAATAAAATAATCAAGACCTCTGTTGTCGTTTTTAACATCAAATAATTCCACCGGCTTAAAATACCGGTCAACAATATGGATATCAGGCAGCCGATTTATTTTAAAATTAACTAACAGCCACTTTTCAATATTAAGCTTATCGAATGTAAGGCTGAACCGTTTTAGCCGAGATTTTACATTGTATGTCCTGATATTTTTATGTAAATCAATAATATAATCAAATTCTTCGTTTTTAAGCTCGTTTACAATATCCGAAAAACGAGTATTCAAGGCGTGAAGCTTGTCAATATATGGATTTGCAACCAACATTTCCTTATATAGCAGCTTTGTAAGAAAATGAACCTGAGCGCCTTCAACTTGTTGTTTCAAGCATCTTATTACAGGCGTTGTAAGCACAATATCGCCTATCGAGCTAAATCGGATGATAAGGAATTTTACTATTACATCAGGTTCCGATGCAGTGTTATTTTGAATATTTAAATTCGATTCGTTCATAGCTGTTTTGTATCCAAAGTTCTTTTCTTGTAAGCCGCATAATAGTATAATATTCAGTCGGCATACCTTCTTCATCGAGCATCAGACTATCTTTTTCTATTAATTCCCAAGTACCCGTTATAATTTTTTCATCCCAAATATTATTATTCAGATAAATGACCTTTTTTTTCAACGTATTATTTTTTTCAAAAGTTATTTCCCAGTCTTTATAACAATTATAGCAAGTAATATTGTTTGTCAAATCGGTGAATTTGTCGTATTTCCATGTTCTTTGCAACCGGACTTTTGGAGGAAGCAGACTAATTTCCGGTCCCTGGTCATATTTGGTGCATTTTGCAAATATAATAAGGCACAAAAACAATATTGCTGAATAAATATTATTTTTTATCATTGTTGACTGAAAAAAACATATAACCTGAATAATTCATATGTTGGACTAAAGTCCAGATATTGTGGTTAATGCATAACCCCAGCCTTAAGGCTGGGGTTAGTGAAACGCTTTGAATGGTTCGGCTATGCTCACCACAGGTATAGGGCTTTAGCCCAAATTTGTGAATAATGCAGGATAAATATTTGATATTTTGTTGTTTATATTTACTCGGTTAGTAATGTAAATTAATAATTATACAAAGTAAATATAAATTTCTATATTTGTGAAACTGTTACGAATAGACTTTTTAAATAGTATTAAAATGAATATTGAATCAATCATAACTGATAGAATATCCGAAAGTATCGAAGTCAAAAAAAAGCTCTTGCACAACTCCGAACTGATAGATGGTATCCGTATTATTGCCGAATCTGTCCGTGTTGCAATAAATAATGGACATATTATTTTTTTTGCCGGTAATG